>JAAYUB010000055.1 GCA_012517875.1 Acidobacteriota bacterium
CACCCGGCTGAAAGTGGAGCAGCAGACGGGGCGGCTGCAGGACCTAAAAGAGTATAACGAGTCCATCCTGGCCAGTCTCCGCAGCGGACTGCTGACCACCGACCGCTCGTTTCTGGTGGTCAAGATCAATCAAATGGGACTGACCCTGCTTGGCCGCGCCCTCGAGGAGGTCTACGGCCAGAACGCTCTCACGATGTTCGACCTCTCCCCGGATGTTCAGGCTGAAATCCATCACTCCGGAGAAGACCTCCGGCCGGTCCGTAGCGAGAAATGGCTGCAGGTCGGACCCAACCCCATGTATGTGGGTTTGTCCATCTCGCCGCTCATGGTCAGCGGCAGCGTGGAAGGTTATGTGTTCATCTTCCAGGATCTGACCGACATCAAGCGGCTGGAAAATGAGCTGGAGGTGCAGCGGAAAATGGCGGCGATCGGCAATCTCTCCGCCGCCATCGCCCACGAGATCCGCAATCCGCTGGCGTCGATGATGGGTTCCATCCAGGTGCTCAAGAACCAGTTGACGCTTTCATCCTCACAGGGGCACCTCATGGACATCGTCCTGCGCGAATCCCATCGGCTTGACCGGATCATCACCGACTTTCTTCAGTATGCCAGCCCGCGTCGCTTTTCGCCGAAAGTGTTCGACATCAGCGCGCTGCTGCAGGAGACGATTTTTCTCTTCAAGAACAGCCCGGAGGTGCGCGACGGGCACCACCTCGAGTACATCGGCTGTCCGTCCGGCCAGGATTTCCACGGCGATCCTGACCAGATCAAGCAGGTCTTTTGGAACTTGTGCACCAACGCCATCAAGGCGATGCCCGCCGGGGGCACGTTGCGGATCGATTGCCGTCTCCGGGAGGGGGGGCTTATAATAGAGTTCCGCGATACGGGCCGCGGCATGGAACCGGCCGAGCTGCAGCAGCTCTTCGAGCCGTTTCAGAGCCGCTTTCCCAGCGGCATGGGGCTTGGCATGGCGATCGTGTACCGAATCGTCTCCGACCACCGGGGCCGGATTGAGGTGGAGAGCTCGCCCGGCCAGGGAACGTCGGTGCGCATCCTGTTTTCGACGGAAACGATGAATCCGCGGAGAGAGGCGGTGCCGGAGTGAACCTGTTGATCGTCGACGATGAGCTGAGCATGCGGGAGCTGCTCGAATTGGTGTTCACCGACGAAGGCTACACCGTGGCCACGGCGGAATCCATCGACCAGGCGGTGCGCGTGCTGGCCGATCAGCCGGTGCATCTCGTGATCAGCGACATGCGCCTCACCGACGGCAACGGTCTGGAACTGTTGCAACACGTTCGCGACCGGTATCCCGAGACGCTGTTTGTCCTCATCACCGCCTTCGCCTCGGCCGACAGCGCAATCGACGCCCTCAAGTTCGGCGCCTACGATTACATCACCAAACCCTTCGACATCGACGACCTCAAGAAAATCGTCCAGAACGCCCTGCGGCAGCCGGCGGCGCAAAAATCGCCTGTCGGAACCGGCCCGGCTGGCGGGCCCGAAGCCCCGGCCATCATCGGCGTGTCACCGCAGATGATCAAAATATACAAAACCATCGGGGTCATCGCGCCCACCGACAGCACGATTCTGATCACCGGCGAGAGCGGCACCGGCAAGGAGATGATCGCCCGGGCGATCCACGAAGCAAGCCCACGGAAGCACAACCCGTTCGTCTCCATCAACTGCGGCGCCTTCCCCGAAACCCTGCTGGAAAGCGAGCTGTTCGGCTACCAGAAAGGTGCCTTCACCGGCGCCGCCGCCAACAAGCGCGGGCTGTTTGAAGTCGCTCACCGCGGCACGCTGTTCCTGGACGAAATCGCCGAAACCACCCCGGCCATGCAGGTCAAACTGCTGCGCACGCTGCAGGAGAAACGGATCCGCCGGCTGGGCGGAACCGAAGAGATCCCCGTCGACGCGCGGATCGTCGCGGCCACCAACAAGAATCTGGAGGAGCGGATCCGCGATGGTTCCTTCCGCGAGGATCTTTACTACCGGATCGCCGTGATCCCCATCCACCTGCCGCCACTGCGCGACCGCCGGGAGGACATCCCCGCCCTGGCCAACTATTTCCTGAAACGGTTCAATCTGAAAATGGGCAAAAACATCCGGGGCATCTCGCCGACGGCCATGGAACGGCTCATCATGGCGGAGTGGAAAGGAAATGTGCGCGAGTTGGAAAACGTGATCGAGCGCGCCGTGGCGCTGGAAACATCCGAACGGGTGGAGGCTGACCGCCTGGCGCATATCGCCGCGGCATCCGCCCCGCCACCCGGGACGATGCCGTCAGCGATCACCGATTCCGGTTTCGAGCTGGAGCCGTTTCTCGAGGACGTGGAGAAGCGGATTATTTTGATGGCGCTCCAGAAAGCCGACGGCGTTCAGGTTGAGGCCGCCCGTCTGCTGGGCATCACCTACCGCAGCTTTCGCCACCGAGTGCAGAAACTGGGGATCGAAAAGTGAGTCTCCGACGATTTACATATTTTGTCAACTCCGTTGACAATTTTCGGGACTGGTGCCACAATGAAATCGTTCAAACCATCGATTTTGCGTGTGTCGCATGCTTCAGCGGACCGGGATTTATTGGTATCTAATTTGCTAAAGAAAGATATCGGAATATCACATTTACCCCAAGGAGGTAGTATGAATAAGAAAGGTTTTTCGCTGATTGAGTTGCTGATCGTCATCGTGATCATCGGCATCATCGTCATCATCGCGGTGCCGAGCCTGCTGGAATCCAAGCGCGCCGCCCAGGCCACCGCCGCGCAGGCCACCCTGCGCAACATCGCCTCCGCCCAGGTGGCGTACTCATCCAAGTCCACCAACCGGACCTACGGCTCGTTGGCCAACCTGGCTTCCCAAGCTTTCCTGGATGCCCGGTTCTCCTCCGGCACCGGTGATTTTGACGGGTACACCTTTAGCGGCACAGCCACCACCACGTTCTTCACAGTGACGGCTTCGGCCCAGGACACCGCCAACCCGAACTTCTACATCAACCACTCGATGGTTGTCCATTACACCAACAACGACCCGGTCCGCTAGATCCGTCTGACAGTCAAAGAAAGGCGAACCTTCGGGTTCGCCTTTCTTTTTGCCTCAAGTTTCCTCCTTTCCTTCTCTCCTGCCGCCTCTGACCGCCTTGAGCACCTCGTCTGCCTTGCCACAAACCTCCGGATTGAGTATCCCTGATTCAGGCATCCCTCACGCTCGTGATTGGTAAGCATCTTCATACCCGCGATGTGTTGTCGATGTCCACATCAGTCAGCGTGCGGTGCTCAACTGGCACGCGAGCCGGTTTGGAACGGCTTCAGCCAGATTGTTCAGGAACGGCTGATCATCTATCACGACGCGGCTGTATCGCGTGAACCGGAGGAGTGAAACCCGATACCGGGGCACCGTCACGCGCGCGGATCACCGGCAAGAACCGCGCCCTGCTCGCGCAGCAACTCCCGGAGCACCGAGCGGTGGCAGCGGGATTCATCCGAACAGTAACAGCCCACCGCAAAGTTGGTCTGACGGGAAAGTGCCGCCAGCAACTGCAGGAGGCGCACGGCCTCGGGTCGTCTCATCTCCGCACGATACCGCTTGACGAAGCCCTGCCAGGAGCGTTCGTCATCCGCCTGCCGGGCGCGCTGCAGCAGCTCCTCGGATGGCGCCAGGTCCGGCAGCCAGAGGTCGTAGAAATCTCGCGACGCCCACTGGGATTTGGGAACGCCGCGGGGAGGCCGGCGCACGGTGCCCAGGCGCAGGCCCTCGCCCTCGCCCCTCGGGCTGCCCAGGCGGACGATTCGTATCGCCATCAATTCCACCTCCGGAGGATCATTTCCCTGCAGGGCGAATGTACCAGATGGCACAGGAAATACAATCGAGCAATCTCGTTGTGACAGAGCCCGGCACCTTGCGTTCCACCGGTTCATCCATCCACCGATTCGCCGCTCCGGTGTGACAGAACCTGGCACCGTCTCATCAATCCGAGGCGAGCGGGCGGTGAGACTATACCGGGCATCGGACGGCTGGGGACCCTGCTCTTCCTGCCGGTTCTGCCGGAACTCGCCAGGCCGCACCTTCGCCGGATTGATGGCCACCGGTTGAAAGAACTCCTCAACCTGGGGACCGGGCTAACGGATTATCCGCCAGCCGGCTCGCCCGCCGGGAATCGGTGACTGGCGGAGGATCACTGCGGGAGGGCCTTCATTTTCTCGATTTCAGCACGAACCTTGAGGAATTCCTGGTAGATGGCTTTCATCTCCTTCGAGGCGGCCTCGTCATATCCCCCGGAAGCGTCCAGTTGGGCCTTGAGCGTTCGGTGCTCTTCCCGGAGCCGGTTGAGCTGGTCTTCCAGCCGGCCCAGTTGGTTTTTAGCGACGACGGATTCATCCTTCAGATAGGCCTTGGCCTTGTATCCGCGGAATTCGCCGTCGTTGGCAATGAGGGCATCTACCATGCTGTTGTCCTTGAGACTGTAGCAGGTGTGCATGTAGACGTATTTGAAATTGAAGTGGGCGTTATTCCAGGCATCCATCCGCTTGCGCCGCTCGGCCGGATCCAGGTTGCGCCAGATATCCGGAGTGCCGATGCGCTCGGCCAGGGCTGCCTGCGCCCACTCCTTGATGTCGCCGGCGGTGATGTCCTCCCCACCCAGCGTGGACATGGTTCCGGCCACGTTTTCATCGCCGTGTCCGAAGAAGGCGAAGGCCTTGGTCTGGGGGTCGCGGATCGCCTTCTCGATGTCGTGGGCGGAGACCGTGTCGACGACGGTCACCTGGTAGCCCATCGCCTCCATCTTTTTGCGCTGGGCGTCAATCACCGGCTGCAACTCCTTATACGGATCGACTTGCCCGAACCCGGATCGTAGTAACAGCGAATACCAGGGCGGATTGATGTCGCCAACCCAGATGTAGGCCTTTCCCTTGGCCGGAGTCACAGGACTCGCCCCTTGGGCAATGAGAGTGGCGACGGCGACAGTCAGCCACAGGCCGGCGAGACATCGGACCCAACAACGCAACCGGTCGAGACTCATCACGGATGCACCTCTTGGGTGGCGGTTCAGTCTACAGGATTATACAGTACGTTGGTGACCTTCCGCACCCGCTAAATGGGGACACCAGCCGCTCCCCGGGCGGTCGGTGATTGTCCATGGAGGAACGGATGCCTTTCCACAAAAATATTTGGGTTGTGTCAATCCAAGCTGTTTGGTGAGGGAAATTCCGATGAAAAACGACTTCGGAGAAAGGTTCGACACTGCCCGCCGCTTCGCGGGTGTGTCCATGTCCCAGGTCGAGGTGGCCGCTGACAACGACTCGAACGCCGTTGACGGAGCGGAGACCGGAACGATGCGGCGCGGGCGGACACGCGGGTGGGCCATTCCGAGCGGACGCTGCAGACGCGGGTGGGCGACGTGGCGTTGAAGATGCCGAAGCTGCGGCGGCTGCCGTTCGAGACGGCGATCATCGAGCGGTACCGGCGGCGGGAGACGTCGGTGGAAGAGGCGCTGATGGAGATGTACCTGGCGGGGGTGAGTGTGCGGCGGGTGGAGGACATCAGCGAGGCGCTGTGGGGGACGCGGGTGAGCACCGGGACGGTGAGCAATCTGAACAAACAGATGGACCAGCGGATCGAGGCGTGGCGGAACCGGCCGATTGCGGGGCGGTATCCGTACGTGTACCTGGACGGGATCTGGCTGAAGCGGAGCTGGGGCGGGGAGTACCAGAACGTGTCGGTGCTGGTGGCGATCGGCGTGAACGCCGCCGGGTACCGGGAGGTGCTGGGGGTGGCGGAGGGGCTGAAGGAAGATCACGCG
>JAAYUB010000056.1 GCA_012517875.1 Acidobacteriota bacterium
AGGTTTAATGAGGTCCGGACTGAGAACAGGTACCCTGACGCTGCTGTGCCTGGTCCTCCTCGCCTCCGCCGCTTCCCCCCTGCTGGCCCAGGTGGGCACGCTGATCGAGAAGGTCGAGATCCGGGGCAACCACCGCATCCCCCAGGACACCATCTTCTACTACATCATGACCCGGTCCGGCGACGTCTTCGACCAGGACAAGATCCTCATCGATTTCAAGGCGCTCCACAAGACCAACCTGTTCAAGAACATCAAAGTGGACGTCTCCGACGGCGAGACGGGTCGG
Organism: Acidobacteriota bacterium; assembly: GCA_012517875.1. Classification (NCBI taxonomy): domain Bacteria; kingdom Pseudomonadati; phylum Acidobacteriota; species Acidobacteriota bacterium. Next base: position 287 of record JAAYUB010000056.1, read on the forward strand.
ATTGTCACCTTCATTGTCGAAGAGAAGCCCATCATCCGGTCGATCGCCTACGAGGGTGTGAAATCGTTCAAGCAGTCGGACATCCTTGACAAGTTCAGCGAGGAGAAGCTGGGCCTGACGGTGGACTCCCCTTACGAGCCCACCAAGATCAAGAAGGCCGAGAACATCATCCAGAACCTGCTGGTGCTCAACGGGCGGCCGCTCGGCACCGTCACCACCGCCGTGGAGGAGATCCCCCCCAATTCGGTGAAAATCGTCTTCCAGGTCGCCGAGGGGGAAAAAGTCCGCATCGGCAAGATTCGTTTCACCGGCAACACGGTATTCGACAACGGCGACCTCAAGGACGCGCTCAAACTCAGCAAGGAGCGCGGCCTGATCAGCATGTTCAAGGGCACCGATAAGTACCACAAGGACAAGCTCCTCTATGACCTTGAGGAAAACGTCAAGTCCCTGTATCAGGAGCACGGCTACCTGGACATGAAATACGGCCAGCCCGAGGTGGAGATCGTCGAGGGACCCCGAGGCTTCCTGCCGCTCCTGCGCAAGACGAAGAAGCAGTTTTACATCACCGTGCCCATCGACGAGGGGGCGCAGTATCGGGTCAACAGCCTCGAGTTCGAGGGCAACACCCTGTTCACCGACGAACAGCTCCTGCCCCTGATCGGCCTGAGGAAGGGCGATGTCGCCAACTACAAGGCCATCAAGGAAGGCATGGACACCATCAAGAAGATCCACGGGATGCAGGGGTATATCGATTTCGACATCCAACCGAAACTCAAGACTGACCAGCCGAACCGCCTGGCGGACGTCACCTTCACGGTGGAGCAGGGCAAGCAGTACCGGGTCAACAAGATCGAGTTCTTCGGCAACACCCGCACCCGCGACAAAGTGCTCCGGCGCGAGTTCGTGCTGGTGGAGCAGGAGACGTTCTCCCAGACTCTCCTGGACATCAGCATCCAGCGGCTGAACCAGCTCGGGCTCTTCGAAAAGCTCGAGGAGAAGGATTACGAGATCAAGCGCAATCCCCAGGAAGCCACGGTCGACATCAACCTGACCGTCTCCGAGAAGGGGCAGCAGTCCATCGGCCTCACCGGCGGCATCAGCGGCTACCAGGGCACGTTCGTCGGCATCAACTACAGCACCAACAACTTCCTGGGCTATGGCGACAAGTTGATGTTCGACGCCATCTTCGGCACGCGAATCGTCAACTTCTCCTTCGCCTTCACCGACCCGTACTTTCTGGACACCAACTCGCTGTTCGGATTCTCGGTCTACAACCGCCGCTACCGCTACGATGTCAACGACTACACGTACTATTACCAGACCAGCGACGCAGTCCAGCTCTACGTCCGCAAGACCACCGGTTTCAGCCTGACCTTCGGGCGGCAACTGTGGCGCTTCTGGCGGTACTACATCTCCTATGAGTTGGAGAATATCTCTTTCCCGCCGGACGAGATCAACGAGGATTACTACTACCTGGTCGAGGCGCAGCTCTTCGGTATCAACCCGGGGTTGCCCATCGACGAGGCGCTGGCCGGGCTGATCCGGTCGCAGGTTTCGCTGCGCCTGTCCCAGAACACCACCGATGACTTCTTCTTCCCCACCCGCGGGCGGGAGCTGGATCTCGGGGTGGCCTTCTCCGGCGGGCCGCTGCAGGGCGACTTCAACGTGATCCGGCCATACGTGGACATGAAGTTCTTCTTCCGCGACCCCTTCCTGTTCAAGGGCCGCAATGTGTTCGGCTTCCACGGCCGGGCCCAGTTTGTCGCCCCGTTCGGCGACACGCAGGCCGTTCCGTTCTTCGAGCGGTATTTCATGGGCGGCGACCAGGACCTGCGCGGCTTCGACATTCGGGGCGTGAGCCCGTACGCAGTGGTCTCGACCATCGCCAAGGACAACGAGGGGAATCCGCTGATCGATTTCGAAACCGGCTTGCCGCGACGGACGGACCAGGTTCTGCCCATCGGCGGCGATATCGCCTTCATGGGCCAGGCCGAGTACCGCATCCCCATCGCCGGACCGGTCAGCATCGCGCTGTTCGCCGACGCCGGACTCTCGACGGTGACTCAGTACGACAAACTGGGCTTCTCCGAGAGCACCAACGTCTACCTGATCTCGAGCACGAACGGCAAGTGGCGGGCGTCCACCGGTGCGGAGCTTCAATTCATGCTGCCCATGGTCAACGCGCCGTTCCGGCTGATCTTCGCCTACAACCCGCTCCGCCTCACCGAAATTTTCCGGACCAAGGACCAGCAGTACAGCTACAACGAACCGGAGACCAACATCCAATTCACGATCGGCAAGAGCTTCTAATCAAACATATAAGGAGAACATAGAGTCATGAAGCAGTTGAAGTACATCCTGTTAGCGGTGCTGATCCTCAGCCTCGGCGCCTTCGCCGGCGCCCAGGCCAAGCTCGGTTTCGTCGATTCCAACCGCGCGGTCGTCAGCACGGACGAGGGGAAGGCGGAATACCAGAAAATCACCGACTGGGCCCAGAAGCAGGACGGATCCCTGGGGGAACTGCGCAAGCAGATCGAGGAGAAGCAGATCCAGCTGCGCAACCAGCAGAACATGCTGACTGATGACAAGCGGGAGGAACTGGCCAAGGAGCTGGACCGCCTCGAGACCGAGTTCAAACGCCGGGGCGAGGACCTGAAGCGCGAATACGCCCGCCGGCTTGACGAGTTCGGCAAGAAGATGGACAAGAAGATCACCCCCCTGTTCAACAAGTTCGCCCAGGACAACGGCTACACCATGATCCTGTACCTCAATCCGCAGATTGTGGCCTACTACGACCCGAGCATCGACGTGACCGACCAGATCATCAAGCTCTACAACCAGGCGTATCCCTACACGCCGCAGCCTTAGCGCGTCGCCAGGCTCTCGCGGGGCGCCGGCAGCGCGAGCAACTTCTAACACCCGAACGGTCCCAGCCGCAGTCGTCTGGGACCGTTGCCTTTATCCCGAACCGAGGAGGAACGCGTGAACGACACCCCCAAGCTGCCCGATATCCGTGAGATCATGAAATGGCTGCCGCATCGGTATCCCTTCCTGCTGGTGGACCGCATCGTGGAACTGGAACCCGGCGTCCGGATCAAGGGCCTGAAAAACGTCACCTTCAACGAGCCGTTCTTCCAGGGGCATTTTCCGGGCGCGCCGGTCATGCCGGGCGTGCTGATTCTGGAAGCCATGGCCCAGACCGGCGGCGTGCTGGCGATGTCCACCCGCTGCAAGAGCGAGAGCGGCAACCTGGTCTACTTCATGGGCATCGACAAAGCCCGCTTCCGCCGGCCGGTAGTGCCCGGCGACCAGCTCGTCATGACGTGCGAGGTGATCAAGCTCAAATCGCGAACCTGCCAGATGGCCGGCCAGGCGTTCGTGGACGGCGAGCTGGCCTGCGAAGCCGAGTTTCTCTCCATGATCATGGAAGGGCAGCGATGAGCAGCGTGCATCCGTCCGCGGTCCTGACGGGCCAGGTGGAGTTGGCCGAAGACGTCACCATCGGGCCGTTTGTCGCCATTCAGGGGCCGGCCGTGATCGGGCGCGGCACCATCATCGACGCCCACTGCCGCTTGGAGGGACCCATCCGGATCGGGGAGGGGAACCATGTCTTTCCGTTCTGCTCGCTGGGCTCCGCGCCTCAGGACATCTCGTACAAGGGTGAGCCCACCGAACTGGTCATCGGCGACCACAACCTGATCCGGGAGTTCGCCACCTTCAACCGGGGCACCGTCAAGGGGGGCGGCATCACCCGGGTGGGCAGCCATTGCCTGTTCATGGCCTACTCCCACATCGCCCATGACTGCATCGTCGAAGACCATGTCGTGTTCGCCAACGGCGCCACGCTGGGCGGTCACGTGAGCGTCGGCTTCCGGAGCACAGTGGGCGCGTTCACCGGCGTACACCAGTTCTGCCGGATCGGCCCTTACGCCTTCGTAGGCGGCTACTCGGTCATCACCCGCGACGCGCTGCCGTTCGTGAAGACCGTCGGCGAGCGTAACCACGCGGCGATATACGGCATCAACTCCATCGGACTCCAGCGGCTCGGCTTCCCCAAGGAGCGCATTGAAACCCTGCAACGGGCGTACCGGCTGCTCTTCCGTCAGACCTCCAACCTGGGGCAGGGACTGACCAACCTCAGGGAGCACCTGCCGGTCGAGGGCGACGTGAAGATTCTGGTGGATTTCATCGAGTCGTCCAAACGGGGCGTGATCCGATGAGCGAACCGCTGCCGGAACGGCTGGGACTGATCGCGGGGGGCGGGGAGTTCCCCCGGATGATCGCCCGGCAGTGCCGGCAGTTGGGCATCCCCTGTCACGTGGCCGCCATCCGGGACGAGGCCGATCCCGCCATCGCCGAGGATGCCGCTTCGATCCAGTGGCTGGGGATCGGCAAGCTGGGCCGGCTGATCCGATTCTTCAAAGACGCGGGCGTGACCCGGGCCATCATGGCCGGGTATGTCCAGCATGTGCGCATCTTTGGGCGGGACCGTCCGGACCTGCGGGCCATCAGCCTGCTGGGGCGGCTGCCGCGCCGGAACACCGACGAGATCCTCGGTGCGCTGGCCGACGAGCTGGGTCGCGAGGGCGTGCAGGTGGTGGACTCCACCTTGCTCTTGCGGGACCTGGTGCCGCCGGCGGGTCTGCTGACGCGGCGGGCGCCCGACCGCCAGGAGCGGATCGACCTGGAGTACGGGCTGGCCACCGCCCGCGAGATCGCCCGGCTGGACTTGGGCCAGACCGTCGTGGTCTGCCGGCGGGTGGTGGTGGCGGTGGAGACGCTCGAGGGCACCGACGCCACCATCGAGCGGGCCGCCGCGCTCACCCGGAACGAGAAACTGACGGTGGTCAAGGTGAGCAAGCCCGACCAGGACATGCGGTTCGACGTGCCCCTCATCGGCGCCCGCACCGTCGAGGTGCTGACGCGGAACCGGGTGTCGGCCATGGCGGTGGACGCCGGCCGCAGCTTGATGCTGGACAAGGCGGATGTGCTGCAACGGCTGGATACCGCGGGGATCGCCCTGGTGGGCGTGGCGGCGCCGGCAGTGACGCTCCCGGCGAAGTGGTGACCGGCCCATGAACCGCGAATTCTTCTACAAGCTGATTCGTGTGGTGATCTTTCCGTTCCGCTTCGCCTATCTCATCGTCTATCAGTGGCGCATGAACCGGGCGCGTGAGGCGCATCGGGCGGCTCAAATGCCCGGGACATCCGCCGGTCCCGACGCTACCCCACCAACCGAGCACAGTGAGGAGATGGGAGATAGGAGATAGGAGATAGGAGATAAGAGATAGGAGACTAGGAAATAGGAAATCGGAGATAGAAGATTAGATCTCTTCCTCGTGCTCGTAATTCGTAATCGTGATCGTAATCGTACTTCGTAATCGTCATCGAGGCTCGAGGCTCGAGCCTCCTTCCCGATCATCGGACATCGGACATCGGACATCGGATCTCGCAGTTCGGGATTCGAGACTCGCTCCCAACGATCAACTATCCACTCTCTGCGAACCTGTGAACCTTTGAACATTTGAACCTGCGAACATCCCAACCTTCCAACCTTCAAGCGGCTCGATTACGATCACGAATTACGATGACGATTACGAAGTACGATTACGAGCACGAACAACCCCAATCCGGGAACGGCTACGATTCACCCTTTGTCCATGATCCCATCAGGCAATCAGGTAAAAAAATAAGGGGATGATCGCTCATCCCCTCGGTTGGTAAAAGGGTGGTTCGACTGATACTCCCGGCTCTTCGTCCGGAAGGGGTGGAAGATCAAACCGACGACACAAACCGTGGCGGTGCTGGCGCGCCGACGGTCGGGACGGCGGTGAAAAGATCCAGTGACGCTTCCTGCAATCGACACTGGGTGACAAGCAAATGTGATACCAGTCACACGCCGAGTTGAATGTCCCCTGTTTGCTAGGTTTTGGGCGAGTGTGTTCAATCCCACAGGGCGACGGTGACAAAAAAGGGGAATAAATGTGACGAATTTTGTCCGGACGCCGTGTGGGCCGGATCAGTTGTTGCGAGAACGAGTGGCGGACCGGTTCCGGCCCTCCAGTAGGGCGCCGGCAGTCCGGTAGCGCTCCAGTTTCCGGTAGAGTGTTTTGCGCCCGATCCCCAGGACGCGGGCGGTCTTCTGCTTGTCACCGCCCAGTGTCTCCAGAGTCTGCAGGATGGTTGTCCGTTCGATCTCGTCGAGGCTCTGGCCCACGTGGAAATGCAGCGTGCCGCCCATTCCGCCACCGGAGAGAAGATGCGGCATTGCCGCGGCCAGATCCGACAGGGTGATGACCGGACCCGTCGCGGTAATCGCCGCCGTCTCGATCACCTGGCGAAGCTGTGGGATATTGCCCGGCCAGTCGAGGCCGGCCAGTGCGTGCAGCGCGTCGGACTCCACGCCGGTGATGTACTTGCCCGATTCCTTGCGGATCATCTCCACCACGTGCTGCACCAGCAGCGGGATGTCGCCGCGGCGCTCGCGCAGCGGCGGCAGCGCCACGGTGTGAAGGGCGCGCCACATCGGCGCATCCGGCGCCTCGGCCGGCAACGTGGCGGCGCTGAACAGCAACCGCGTGTCCAGCGCGGCGGATCGGCGATTGCGGACCGCGCCCGGGGTGACGCCCGCCAGCAGCTCCAGCAGTTCGGCGCGCCGCTCCGGAGGTAGGGTCTCCACCTCGTGGAAGAACACCGTGCCCCCGGCGGCCGCAGCCAGCGTTCCCGCTGTCGCGGTGTCGCCGAACACGCGACGTCGGAACTGCTCCGGATCCAGCAGGCGGCACGGCACCCGGACAAACGGGGCCTGGTCCCGGGCGCTGCTCCGGTGGACGGACTCGGCCAGCAGCTCCCGGCCGGTGCCCGGTTCCCCCAGAATCAGCAGCGGGGTGTCGTACGCGGCCAGCTCCAGCGCCTTGTCCACCGCCTGGCGGAACGCGGGGTGGTTGCCCAAGAGGCGGTCGCCGGTCCGGACAAGGCTCAGGTCGCGCTTGAGCCGGAGGATTTCGGAGCTGAGCTGGTTGCGCTCGAAGTAGAGCACGAGTTGGCGCAGGATCGATTCCACCACCAGGAGGTCTTCTTCCCGGCGGCGGGAGGCGGCCCGATCCCACGCAAAGAGGAGCACGCCGAACAGCGTGCCGTTGAGGATCAGCGGGGCGGCCAGGAGGGCCGCCGCGCCGAAGAGGCGCTTGATGCGGTACGCTTCGTGACCGAAGGTGCTGTCCTCGGCGATCACAAGGGGCTCGCCCTGCTCCAGCTCGCGGAGCAGGCGGTTGTCCTCGGAAAATTCCAGAATCTCCGGGAACAGGCTGCTCTCGCCGGTAGCGCCTCCAGAGACGGAGCGCCGGGCGACGAACCGCAGTGTGCGGCCGGGCAGGTCGAAGTAGCCGAAGCCGGCTCGGTCGGCGGTGATCAGCTCGAGAATCCGGTCCAGCAGAAATGCGATCACCTCATCCAGGTGACGATGCCGCGACAGCGCGTCCCCCAGCTCCAGCAGCAAGCCTGAGACCTGCACCTCGCGCTCCTTCTGGAGGTACATGCGGGCGTACTGGTAGGCGACGGCCAGCTGGTTGGCCAGTGATCGCATGAGATTGATTTCGTTGGCGTTCCAAACATGTCGGTCCCGGCTGTGATGCAGCCCCATGAAGGCCAGCGGCTCATCGCCCAAGTGGATGGGGACCACCAGCAGGGAGCGGGTCCCGAAGTCCAGGCACATCTGCTGGAGGACGGGGTGCACGCGCGCGCCGGACACGTCGTCCAGGGCGAACGGATCGCGCCGGTAGCCCGACGTGGCCAGAAAATCGCGCTTGATGGGGATCTCCAGATCGAGCGCGGAGGGCAGGGTGTCGTCACGCCGGTACTCGTAGTCGATTTTCAAAACCCGGTTTTCCCGGTAGACCATCAGGTTGCAGCGGTCCAGATCCATGAGCCGCCCGATCTCGGCGACGGTGGCCCTGAGGAAATTGTCCAGGTCGATCCGGCGGCAGATCTGCGGCGAGATGCGATTGATCAGGTTCTCCCACACCCGATAAAAGGCGACGGTTTCCAGGAGTTGTTCCCGGGTGAGAGTATCGTTCTGGCGTTCATCCGAGACGCGACTGGGCATGGGTGCGACGGCCTCCTTCCGTATTCGACGGTTACTCAGCATAATCAGCCGGAGAAGAGATGTCAATATTAAAATGTCATAATGACACACTTGTTTGAAAAACACGCAAATATGTTTCTCCTTGACACGTTCGCGATTGACTTTTAGCCGGTCTTGGATCATAATGACGGTCTTTGTTTGAATACCGGAGCCGAGAGCGGAGGCATGCATGGACTGGGTGATCGGCATCGATATCGGCGCGATCAGCGTCAAGGCGGCGATCATCGGGAGCGAGGAACGGCGCGCGGACTGGGTGGGCCTGGCCGCCGCCGATCCGTCGTTGACCTATCTGGGACCGGATGACCTCGACACAGGCGAGGGGTTGCCACCCATTCTGCTGACCGCGTACACCCGGATCAAAGGACAGCCCATCCGCGCCGCTCGGGATCTGCTGGAAACCCTGTTTCGCAAGATTCCGCCGTCGGAACTCCGGGGCATCCGGGTGACGGGTTCCGGCGGGCGACTCCTGGGCCAGGCGCTGAGCCTGAACGCGGAGAATGAATTCAAGGCCATCACCCGCGCCGTCAACTGCCTTTGCCCCGACGTCCGCACTGTGTTCGAAATGGGTGGTGAGAAGTCGAAGTACATCCTGCTGGAGCAGGATCCGCAATCGGGCCAGCTGGGCATCGCGGACTACGAGACCAGCGGCGACTGTGCGGCCGGGACCGGCTCTTTCCTCGACCAGCAGGCCGGACGGTTGCAATTCGCCATCGAGGACGTGGGCGGCATCGTGGCCCGGGCCGAGAAGGCGGCCAAGATCGCGGGGCGCTGCTCGGTGTTCGCCAAGTCCGACATGATCCACGCGCAACAGAAAGGCTACACGCCGCCCGAAATCCTGAGGGGCTTGTGCGACGCGGTGGCCCGCAACTTCAAAAGCTCCATCACCAAGGGGAAGAAGGTGGTGCCGCACGTCGCGTTCATCGGCGGTGTCTCCCGTAATGCCGGCGTGGTGCGAGCCATCGAGGACGCCTTCGAGCTCAAGCCGGGCGACCTGCGGGTCCCCCGATTCGGGTGCTGGCTCGGTGCCATGGGCGCGGCCCTGCTGGAGTGGGAATCGCCCAAGCGGACGCCCATCGCCGGCCTGGAGGCCCTCGACCGCCATCTGACCCAAGTGCAAGCAGGCTTCCCCACGACGCCGCCGCTGGACCTGGAAAAGGTCGTGCTCCTGCGCGACCGGATGCCCCCGTACACCCTGGAGGGGAAGGCGCTGCCTGTCAGCACGTACCTGGGTATTGACATCGGCTCGGTGAGCACCAATCTCGTGGTCCTGGACGAGGGGGGCGACGTGGTCAAGGAGATCTATTTGCGCACGCGCTCCCGGCCCATCGAGGTGGTGCAGGAGGGCCTCAACGAGATCCGCGCCGAGCTGGGCGACCGGATCACCATTCACGGCGTGGGCACCACCGGCTCGGGGCGCGAGCTCATCGGCATGCTGGTGGGCGCCGACCTGATCATGGACGAAATCACCGCCCACAAGACGGGCGCCAGCTACATCGGCGACAAGCTCCTGGGCCTGACCGTGGACACGATTTTCGAAATCGGCGGCCAGGACTCCAAGTATATCAGCCTGCAGGACGGCGTCGTCGTCGACTTCGCCATGAACGAGGCCTGCGCCGCCGGCACCGGCTCCTTCCTCGAGGAGCGGGCCGAGGAACTGGGCGTCAAGATCAAGGGCGAGTTCGCGGCGCTGGCGCTTTCGAGCGCCGCGCCCATCAAGCTGGGCGAGCGGTGTACCGTGTTCATGGAGCAGGATGTCAACAGCTACCTCCAGAAGGGGGCGGCCCTGCCCGACATCGTGGGCGGTCTGGCCTACTCCATCGGCTTCAACTACATCAACCGGGTGATCCAGGGCCGCCACATCGGCGATGTCATCTTCTTCCAGGGCGGCACCGCTTACAATGACGCCGTGGCGGCTGCGTTCTCGAAAATTCTGGACAAGCAGATCATCGTGCCTCCGTTCAACGGCGTCATGGGCGCGGTGGGCGCCGCGTTGCTCGTGCGCGAGAAGGTGACGAGCACCGGCGAGAGCACCAACTTCCGCGGGTACGACCTCGGGGCGGTGGACTACACCCTGCGCGAGTTCACCTGCAAGGGCTGCACCAACTTCTGCAGCATCCAGGAATTTCGGGTCGAGGAGGACCGCGTCTACTGGGGCGACAAGTGCAGTGACCGCTATCGCAAGCGCGCCAAGTCGAAAAAGCAGCCGGTGCTGGACGATCTCGTGACCCTCCGCAACCAGTGGCTCTTCGAGGGTTACCAGGAGCCCTCGGGCGAGCGGCCGGTGATCGGCATCCCGCGGACCATGTACACCTTCGAGCGATTTCAGCTCTGGCTGACGTTCTTCCGGGCGCTGGGCTACGACGTGCTGCTCTCGCCCACCACCAACCGGAAGATCGTGCTCGACGGGTACGACACGGTGGTGTCCGAACCGTGCTTCCCCATTAAGGTGGCCCACGGCCACGTCAAGCAGCTGCTGGACGAGAACGCCCGGTACATCTTCCTGCCCAACATCATCAACGCGGAGACCCCGTATCCCGAGGTGGAGAGCTTCATGTGCCCGTGGGGCCAGACGCTGCCGTTCGTGATCCGGTCGGCACCCTTCTTCCAGCGCTATGAGGACCGGATGCTCGTCCCCACGCTCCACTTCCGCGACGGTTTCGAGACGGTCGCCCGCGAGCTGTACGAGTACTTCCGGGACGCCGGGTTCAAGTTGCGCCGCAAGGACGTGCATGCCGCCCTGACCCAGGGGTACGCCGCCCAGGCGCGGTTCATCGAACGGATCCAGACCGCCGGCCGGACCGCCCTGCGGCGTCTGCAGGAGACCGGTGAGATCGGGATCATCCTGCTAGGGCGCCCGTACAACGTGAACGACCCCGGCGTGAATCTGGACGTACCGAAGAAACTGCGCGATTTTTACGGCGTCAACGTCATCCCCATGGACTTCCTGCCCATGGACGACGTGGACATCACCGACATCAACGACAACATGTTTTGGAACTACGGCCGGAAGATCCTCGCCGCCGCCAAGTTGACGAAGGAATTCCCCTATCTGCACAGCATCTACATCACCAACTTCAAGTGCGGACCGGACTCGTACGTCAAGCATTTCATGGGCAAGGCGGCGGGCAAGCCGGCCCTGATCCTCCAGTTTGACGCCCACTCCAACGACGCCGGCGTCATGACCCGTTGCGAAGCGTATCTGGACAGCAAAGGAGTTCTCCGATGGTGGAGCAAACAGCCCGAGACACGGCCCCCCCAGATGGCAACACGTTGAGGGGGAAAACTCTCTGGATACCCCGCATGAGCTACGGCGGGGCCAAGACCTTCGCGGCGGCGTTCCGCTCCGTGGGCATCATCGCCCACGAGTGCCCGGAGGCGGACGCCCGCGCCATGGAGCTGGGCTCCCGGGTCACCTCCGGCGACGAGTGCTACCCGGAGATGGTCACTTTGGGGACGTTCCTGCGCCTGGCCGAGCAGCCCGGCTTCGACCGCTCGCGCAACGCCTTCTTCATGCCCACCGCCGGCGGCCCGTGCCGTTTCGGACAGTACTCCCCGTTTGTGCGCAAGGTGCTCCATGACGTCGGCCTGGATGAAATCCAGGTCTTTTCCCCCACCAGCAAGGACGGCTACAAGGACATCGGCGGCAGCGCGGGAGAACTCATGCGCACCGCCTGGCGGGCGCTGGTGATCTCCGACATGCTGCGCAAGTTCCTCCACAAGACCCGTCCCTACGAGCGTACCGCCGGCGACGCCGACCAGGCGCACGAAGACAGTCTCAACGACGTGTGCGCCGTGCTGGAGCGGCCGGGCATGAAGCCCAAAGCCAAGCTTGATGCCCTGGCCGAAGCCATGACCCGCTGCCGCGATCGCTTCCGCGCCGTGCCGGCGGACTACTCCGAGCCGCGACCGCTGGTCGGCGTGGTGGGCGAGATCTTCTGCCGTCTGAACACGTTCAGCAACGAGGATTTGATTCGACGCATCGAGGCGCAGGGCGGGGAGGGCTGGCTCTCCGACATCACCGAGTGGGTCTGGTACACCAATTTCGAGACTTTCAAGCGGATCCGCGCCGCCGGCAAACAGGTTTCGCTCTCGATGCTCGGCGCCATCGTCAAGAACAAGATCCAGCGCCGTGACGAGCACGCCCTCGTCGGCATGCTCCACGACGACCTGGTGGGGTATGAGGAACCGGCCGACATCCGCACCGTACTTGACCACGCCATGCCGTACCTGCCGCATTACGGCGCGCTGGGCGAAATGGTGCTCAGCGTGGGCAAGGCGATCTACCTCTACCACCAGGGAGCCGACGGGATCGTGGACATCAGCCCGTTCACCTGCATGAACGGCATCACCTGCGAGGCGGTCTATCCGCGGGTGTCGGCCGAGCACGACAACATCCCCATCAAGAACTTCTACTTCGACGGCACCCAGAAGGACCTGGACACGGCCGTGGGCATCTTCCTGGAGCTGGCCCGGACCTACCGCCGCCGCAAGCAGCCGGTTCGCCGCCTGCCGGCGTACTTCCCCGCGGGCGCCAAGGCCTAGCCGCCAGACGGGTCTCGGGGCTCGGGTCTCGCTCCTAACAATCAACGATCAACTATCAACCATCAACTGACTCGGACTGCGGACCCGGGACCTAGGTTCTGGGTCCTGGTTCCCAGCTCCCAGACCCCAGGTCCCAGATCCCAGGTCCCAGGTCCCAGGTCCCAAGTCCCATTTCTCCGTTGCCACGGGCCCGCCAGCGGTGCGACAATTCGGAGCGGGTGGGATCACCGGTCTCGTTCAGCTCTGGCGGCCATAGCCGCCGACTAATCCTCCGGAGGCGACAGATGCCGCTCGGATTATTCGCGTCGGACCTACACGGGCACGCCGACCGGTACGAGAAGCTATTCACCGCGATGACGCGAGAGCAGCCGGGCGCCGTGTTCCTGGGCGGCGACTTGCTGCCGTCGGGCCTCTGGTCGCTGACCGCCGACGGCCCCCGCGACGAGGCGTTTCTCGAGCAGGTCTTGATCCCGGGTCTGAGCCGGGTCCGGGCGGCGCTCGGCGCCGCGTACCCCCGCGTGTTCCTGATTCTGGGAAACGATGACGCGCGCGCGGTGGAAACCCGCCTGCTGGTGGACGAGACGCTGGGGTTGTGGACCTACGCCCACGGCCGCCGCTGTGCCTGGGGCGACTACGACGTCTTCGGGTACGCGTTCATCCCGCCCACGCCGTTCCAGAACAAGGACTGGGAGCGCTACGACGTGTCGCGCTTCGTGGACCCCGGCTGCTCACCGCCCGACGGGGGGGTCCGCACCGTGCCCGTCAGCGAGCACGAGCTGGAGTACGGCACCATCGTTAGGGATTTGGCCCGGCTGGCGGGGGACCGCGACCTTGCGCGGAGCATCTGGCTGTTCCACGCGCCGCCCCACGACACGCCGCTCGACCGGGCGGCCCTGGACGGCCGGATGGTGGACCACGTGCCGGTGGACGTCCACGTGGGCAGCATCGCCGTGCGCCGCTTCATCGAGGCCCGCCAGCCGTGCGTCACTCTGCACGGGCACGTCCACGAAGCGGCGCGCCTCACGGGGCAGTGGCGGATGGAATGGGGGCGATCCCGAAGCTTCACGGCCGCGCATGACGGCCCGGAGCTGGCGCTGATCCTGTTCGATCCCGAACGTCCGGACGCCGACCGGCGGCTACTGCTCTGACGTTCCCGACTCGGTGCCTATCGGCAGGAGCCAGGCTCGGTCCGACACCGCGCTGATCCTCACGGCGAAGCTGCTCCGGCGGGCGATGTCGTCATCCGTGACGAGGTGGATGTCCAGCAACTCGCCGCATCGCTGGCCGGTCCGCTCGAAGTTCCACTGGTCGAGCACGGGATTCCACCGCCGCAGCTCAGCCAGGAGCGCGTCGCGCTGCGACTCGTCGCCGCGGACGTGGATCACCAGGTCGATGTCGCTGCACGGGCCGGCGACAGCGTTCTTGGTGCTGCCGATGAGGTAGCAGGCGACAACGCCCAGGCGCGCCGGATCCAGGCGGGCGGCGATGAGGCGCGCGGCGGACAGCCGCCATTCCCAGTGGCTCTTCCCCGGCGGCGGAGGCAGGTGTTCCGGATCAGTCATGCGGCGCTCCGTTGCAATCGTCTCGCGACTGGGGGCCGGCCGCCGGTTCCAGCCGCCGGTTCCAGTATAGCACGCGCCCACTCCCCCTCCTGCCGTGCTCGTAATCGTGCTCGTAATCGTAATTCGTACTCGTACTCGTACCTCGACTCAGAACGCTCACCACATAGTCACAAAGGGCACGAATGTATCAATATTTCATTGATCATTCATCAGCGGTCATTATGGAATTGTGGCTATTGATGATTGTTTAAATTTTTTTGGCTATTTGGGGAAGAGTCGGGTCGTGCCGATGCGACATCCGACTCATGAATTCCTTTGTTTGAATTCCGATATCCCAGACAGTTGATGGTTGATCGTTGCTTGCCGGGAACGAGCCCCGAGACCCGAGTCTCGATCACGATTACGAGCATGAATTGGTGAACTTGTGAACCTGTGAACGTCCGGACATGAGCCTCGAACCTCGCGCCTTGACATCCGATGTCCGAAGTCCGATGTCCGAAGTCCGATGTCCGATGTCCGTGTCATCCACACCGCGTGCCGCAATCCCTCTTGCCCCTTCAGGACTTCTGAAAGAGCGACCGGTCCACTCTCGGCCATTGAAGGGTCAGTAGCCAACCGGCCCAGCCGATGGTGCCGATCATCAACAGCAGGGCCAGGACCTGAACGCTCTGCGCCAGCGCCTGGTCGAACTCCAGCCAGCCCAGCCGGCCCAGGAGGTTCTGCCAGTCGTGATAGCCGGGCACCTCCCGGCCGGTGACGCCGCCCAACAACGGCAGCACCCCGGCCCGGGCGTCATTGATGTAGACGGCCACGTCCAGCAGGCTTTGCGCCAGCCACCACAGGCCGAAGGCCGCGCCGAACGGGTTCTTCCGCCGCAGGAACTCCGCCGCGAAGAGCAGCGGGACCAGGCACTGCAGGAGGGAGCCGCCCAGCACGCGCATGAAGTCACCGAATGGGATGAAGAGGATGTGGCCGGCTTCGTGGATCACCAGGTCGATCCCGTGCCACAGGGATGCAGTGCGCCACATCGTCTCCAGCGGCGTGGCGATGTAGAACCAGCCGAAGCCGAGGATCAGCAGAAACACCAGGACGCGGCCGGCGAACACGAACGGGTTCACTTCCGGCTCCACATGCAGCAACCATTCCCGCACCACGCGCATGCGAACCTCCCGCGGCATTGTATCGCGCCCGCGGAAAAAAAGCGACCCGCCTACCGGCGGGGCGACTCGATGGGCACCCCGTCCGCCGCGGCGTCCGGCCACCCCGCACCCGTCCCGGCGGACCGGATGCACTCGCCCAGCGGCATCACCCGCCTGGCCTCCACCGTGACGCTGCCGAATTCGTCCACTGCCTGGCCCTCCACGATGAAGGCGCCATAGTCCGCGGTGTAGTGGCCCCATTCCCGGTAACACTCCGGGAAAAGCACCGCCTCGAACAGACCCGACTCGTCGTCCAGGGTCAGGAATTTCATGTACTGCTTGTTTTTGGCGAACACCCGCCGCTGGGTGATCAGCCAGCCGGCCAGGCGCACCCGCCGGCCGGCCTTGGCGGACAGGTCGGCCGCCCGGTCCCGCGCCAGGCCGGCCAGCTCCGCCCGGTGCAGCTCCAGCGGGTGGTCGCTGACATAGAGCCCCAGCACCTCGGCCTCCTGGCGCAGCTTCTCCAGCGGCGTGAAGTCGGGGATGCGCGGCGTGATGGCGTCGGGGAAGACCAGCGCGGTCACGTCGTCGAAGCCCAGCAACCGCCCGCCGAGCGATTCGCGACGGCGCTTCACCGGCTCGTGCAGCACCGCCAGCCGCCACAGCAGCTCCGGCCGGTAGAACTCGAAGCAGTCCAGCGCCCCGCAGCGGATCAGGTTTTCCAGTTCAGGCCGCTCCGCCGGCACGCGCGCCAGGAAGTCCACGAAGGAGACGAACGGCCCGTCTCGGCGGGCCGCCAGGATCCGGTCCACGGTGGCCGCAGTCAGATCGCGCACCTGGGCCAGGCCCACCCGCACGGCGCGGCCCTCGGCGACGTAGTCGCGGCCGCTCCGGTTGATGTGGGGGAGCCGCACGGGGATCCCCCACCGGCGCGCCTCCAGCACGTAGGCGGCCGCGCCGTAGAAGCCGCCGCCGTTGGCCAGCACGGCGGCGAAGAACTCCGCCGGGTGGTGGGCTTTCAGGT
Source organism: Acidobacteriota bacterium (assembly GCA_012517875.1). Taxonomy (NCBI): domain Bacteria; kingdom Pseudomonadati; phylum Acidobacteriota; species Acidobacteriota bacterium. The sequence continues at coordinate 16,700 of JAAYUB010000056.1, forward strand.
AGGCGGCCTGCCAGGAGATGGCGGCGTAGGAGGCGCTGTGGGCCTTGCAAAAGGCGTAACCGGAGAACGTTTCCATCTGGCGCCAGATCTCGGCGGCCGTCTCCGGCGCCGTGCCCCGGGCGACGGCCTTCTCCACGAAGGCGTCGCGCAGCGCCTGCATCGCCTCGGCCGACCGCTTGCTGGACATGGCCCGCCGCAGCTTGTCCGCCTCGCCCGGCGTGATGCCCGCCACGGCCTCGGCTACCCGCAGGATGTCCTCTTGGTACACCATCACCCCCAGCGTGGTGCTGAGGATCGGTTCCAGCGCCGGGTGGATGTAGGCGGCGGGCTTCCGGCCGTGGTAGCGGGCGATGAACTCGCGCAGCATCCCGGCGTCGGACGGCCCCGGCCGGATGACCGAGCTGGCGGCGATGATGGTCTCCATGTCCTTCGGCACCAGTTTCCGGAGCAGCGACCGCATCCCCGGCGACTCGATCTGGAAACAGCCCATGGTCCGGCCCGCCTGGACGATCCGCCAGGTGGCCGGGTCAGCCGGCGGCGCCTGGCTGAAGTCGAGGCGCCGGCCGGTGCGCCGGGCCACGGCGTCCAGCGCGTCGGCGATGACGCTGAGCGATCGCTGGCCCAGGATGTCGATCTTGAGCAGCCCCACGTCCTCGGCCGCGCGCATGTCGAACTGGGTGGCGGCGAGGCCCGCGGCGGTCATCTGCAGGGGGACTACCTCGTGGAGGGGCACGCGGCTCAGCACGATCCCGCACGGGTGCAGCCCCAGGTGGCGCGGGTGGCCGGCGATGGTCTTGGCCAGCCGGATCACCGTGGCGTACGGCTCCAGGTGGAACGGAATGGTCCGGCACTCGGGGATCTCGCGGAGCACCGTGTCGATGTGCTCGGCGCGGTGGTGGGGGATGGGCCGGGTGAAGCGGCTGATCTCGCGCTCCGGCAGGCCGATGGCCCGGGCTGACTCCCGCAGCGCGCCCCGCCCGGCCAGAGTGACGAAGGTGGCCAGCATGGCCGCGTTGTCGGCGCCGTACTTCTGGTACAGGTAGCGGATCACCTCGTGCCGCCGCCGCCAGCAGAAGTCCAGGTCGATGTCCGGCGGGTCGGTCCGGTGCAGGTTCAGGAAGCGCTCGAACGACAGGTTCAGCGCCAGCGGGTCCACGTGGGTCACCCCCAGGGCGTAGGCGGTGAGACTGCCGGCGGCCGAGCCGCGCCCCACGGTGGGGATGCCGGACGTCTCGGCAAATTCGACAAGGTCCCGCACGATGAGGAAGTACTCGGCGTAGCCCATCTGCCGGATCACCTCGAGCTCCCGCTCCAGCCGGGCGATCACCGCCGGCGTCAGCGGCCGGTAGCGCCGCGCCGCTCCGGCGAACGCCCGCTTCCACAGGAGCGAGAAGGCGCTCTCACCCGCTGGCAGGGGGAAGGGCGGATGGATGGTGGCGCCGGACGGGAAGCGGAACTCGCACGACTCGGCGATGCGTTCGGTGGCGGCCAGCGCTTCGGGGCACTCACGGAACAGCGCCGCCATCTGGGCGGGGGGCTTGAGCCAGGCGTCGGGGGCGGCGGTGTCGTCGGGTCCGAGCTTGCCCAGGGTGCTGCGGAGCCGAATGGCGGTCAGCAGCCGGTGGGTGTCCCAGTCGCCGGGCGCGGCAAACACGACGGCGTTGGTGGCGGCCGCCGGCAGCCCGTGGCGCCGCGCCAGCTCGAGCAGGGCGCGGTTGCGGGCGCGGTCGGCCGGGCGGCCGTGGTCCACCAGCTCGGCGACCAGGTGCGGGGTGCGGCAGCGCCGGAGCGCCTCTGCCAGGCCGCGCGGCTCGGCGAAGAGGAGCCAGTTGTCTTCGGCCAGCGCCTCCAGCGCCGCCGCCGGGTCGAACGCCGGGTCCAGGTGGAAGCGGGTGAGCGTCCGGCACAGCGCGGCGTAGCCGGCCGCCGAGCAGGGCAGGGCCACCACGCCGCCGATGCCGTCCAGAGGCAGCTCGGCGCCGACGATGGGCCGGATCCCCATCGCCTCGGCGCGACGGGCGAACGCCACCGCGCCGTAGAGCCCCTCGCGGTCGGTGAGCGCCAGCTGCTTCAGGCCCAGCCGCGCCGCCTGTTCCAGGAGCGCTTCGGGCGCGCGGGCCCCCCGCAAAAAGGAGTAGTAGCTGTGGCAGTGCAGATGGACAAACATGATCGATTCTCGTTAAGTCACGAGGCTCGAGACTCGAGGCCGGAGACTCGTGTCCGGACGTTCACAGGTTTGCAAGTTCACCAATTCGTGCTCGTCATCGTAATCGTGCTCGTAATTTCCAACCCGGCGTAGCCGGAACCCATTGATTGAGAGTATCTGGAATTAACTCGTCCAACCAGCGCGGCGCGCTCGGCCAACCGGTAAACAATCGGGGTCTGACAGTAAGTGAAGGCGAGCGAGTGGAGCGGAAGCCGGAGGCGCCGCACC
>JAAYUB010000057.1 GCA_012517875.1 Acidobacteriota bacterium
GCATGGAGGAAGGACATGGACACAAGCCGGGCAATCGACATCTTGAAAGGCGCCATTCTGGCCGAGATGAAAGGCAGGGCCTTCTACCAGCACAGCGCCAGCCAGTCCGCGGACGCGACGCTGAAAAAAGTGTTCGAAACCATGGCCCAGGAAGAGAACAGCCATATCGATTTTCTGGGCCGCCAGGTGCGCAGCCTCAAAGAGAAGGGGCAGTTCGAAGCGGCCCGGCTGGATGCCAAACCCGAGGACTTCTCCGACGCCGTCGTCAGTCGGGTGATCCAGCGCCAGATCGCCGCGGCCGGCTTCGAGGCGGCGGCCATCACCGCCGCCATGGCCCTGGAGGACGGCGCGGTGAAGTTTTACAGCGAACAGGCGCAGCAGGCCCAGTCGCCCGCCGAGCGGGAGCTGTACCGGTTCCTGGCCAACTGGGAGAAATCGCACCTCAACCTGCTGACCGACCTGGATCGCCAGCTCAAGGAAAGCGTCTGGAACGACCAGCAGTTCTGGCCATACTAGCGCGCGCCGGGAGGCGTGGATCGACCGGTCCGCCACCGTCAGCATGACGGGATTTGTTTTGCCACGGAGGGTCTGATGCAATTCAAGTCGGTTGACGATCTGCTCAACTTTGCCATCGGCGAAGAGGAGGCCGCCGCCGCTTTTTACACCGAACTGTCCGGCCGCATGGACAAACCCTGGATGGTGAACGTGTTTCAGGATTTCGCCCGCGAGGAACTGGGGCACAAGGCCAAGCTGGAGGGCATCCGCGCGGGACGCTATCTGGAGTCGTCGAAAGGCCGGGTGATGGACCTGAAGATCGCCGAGTATCTGGTGGACATCCAGCCCCGACCGGGCATGGACTTCACCGAAGCCCTCATCCTGGCCATGAAGAAGGAGAAAGCCGCCTTCAGGCTTTATAGCGATCTGGCGGCGGCCACGGACACACCCGAGCTCAGAGATACCCTGACCGCCCTGGCCCAGGAAGAAGCCAGACACAAGCTTCGTTTTGAACTGGAATACGACAAGCACGTTCATACGGATTAGTGACCCCCGGCCGCCCGCCCGCGACGGCCGATCAACCCAAGGAGTTGTGCGCATGACCGAACGCAAAGGCATCGTGACATTCAAAGGCGGCCCCCTGACGCTCGAAGGCCGACCGGTGACGGTGGGTCAGCCGGCGGCCCCGTTCACGGCACTGGGGACCAACCTGGCGCCGGTGGCGCTGGAGCAGTTCGCCGGCAAGGTGGTGGTGATCTCGTCCGTCCCGTCGCTGGACACGCCCGTCTGCGACGCCCAGACCCGCCGCTTCAACCAAGAGGCCACGCGACTCGGGGCCGACACCGTGGTGCTCACCATCAGCATGGATCTGCCGTTCGCCCAGGCCCGGTGGTGCGGTGCGGCCGGCGTGGACCGGGTGATCACCCTGTCCGACCACCGCAACGCATCGTTCGGACTGGCCTACGGCCTGCTCGTCAAGGAGCTGCGCTTGCTGGCCCGGGCGGTGCTCGTGATCGACCGCCAGGGCCGGGTGTCCTACTTCCAGCTGGTGCCCGAGATCGCGCAGGAGCCGGACTACGAGTCCGTCCTCGCGCACATCCGCACCCTCTGAGCCGACCGGAATCTGAAGGAGGTACTGAGATGACGCACTGTTACGATCGTTCCATGACCATGCTCACCACCGCCCTGGAGATGGAAAACAAGGGCAAGGAGTTTTACGGCAAGGCCCTCAAGACCAGTCACAACCCGCTGGGTCAGAAGATTTTCACGATGCTCCAGAAGGACGAGGACATTCACATCCGGCGGATCCAGGCGATCTACACCCAGCTCAAGGGGCAGCATGCCTGGTCCGACGCCTGGAAGACCATGACCGTCGGCCACGAGGATCTGGGCAAGGTGTTCCGCGAGCTGGCCGCCGCCCACGGCCAAAATATCAAGGCGGAGACCGGAGACATCGAAGCCCTCGACGTGGGCATCGATTTCGAGTTCAAGTCGGTTCGCTTTTACGAAGACCAGCTCAAAGTCGCCGAGGACCGGCTGGAGAAGGAATTCATCCAGCACATGATCGCCGAGGAGAAGGGACACCACACCGCGCTGTCCGACATGAAACACTTCCTCAGCGACCCGGCCGCCTGGTTCCGGGAGCAGGAACGGTCCGCCTTCGATGGCGGCACCGGCATGGCCTGATCTCCGTCCGTCGGCATCGTCGTCCGGCGGTAATTCTCAGCGGCCCGTTCCCGATCCGCCGGATCGAGGGCGGGTCGCCTGTTTATCCAGGCGGGAGGTGTGCGCATGAGCGCCGATCGCATGAACGGGTTTCGGGAGGAACGCGCCCGGCTCCAGGAGCTGATGCTCCGTTACAGCGGCAAGAACATGAAGCGCTTCCTCAATATCGACCACAACGCGTATGAGCCCGGCGCCCTGCCCAAACCGGCCAAGGAGTTGATGGGCCTCGTGGCCTCGCTGGTGCTGCGGTGCGAGGACTGCATCCTTTACCACCTTCAGCAGTGCCACGACCAGGGCGTCACCACCGCCGAGCTGGAGGAGTCCCTCACCGTGGCGCTGGTGGTGGGCGGCTCCATCACCATTCCTCACATCCGCCGCGTGCTGCAGGCATGGGCGGAGCTGGGCCACGCGCCGCCGGGGGGCTCGGAGTGAGCCGGGCCGGCCGGAGGCACCGGTCCACCGGCGTGAGTTTCAGCTTGGCGGGACACGTCGAGATGTGTTGAAATAGGATTCGGCGGTCATATTCGTCAGGAGGAAGCACCCAATGAAAAAGTACGTTTGCGCCATCTGCAACTACGTCTATGATCCGGCGGTGGGGGATCCGGACAACGGCATCGCCCCGGGCACTGCGTTCGAAGACATTCCCGACGACTGGGTCTGCCCCGACTGCGGGGTCGGCAAAGACGAATTCGTCCCCGCCGACTGACCTCCCTCTGTCCCTCGCCCGGTGGCCGCTCCGGCCACCGGGACGGTCCCGCCCCGATTCATCCCGTTCCCCTCACATGTATGTCAAAAACACGGGCCGAGCCCTTCGCCGTCCGTCAATCGGCATGGGTTAAAAAGATAAGCGGTTGGTCATTCTGTACCCCCCTGAAGATTTCGGTTACAGAGTAACCAACCGCTCCTGAGTTGGGAAATAACATCATCTGAGTCCACGGTAAGCCGCAACTCTGCGTCGGGCAAGCGTCATTGCACGACAAGATGCGACACGAATTTATCTTGTTGTTTGTAAAGATTTTAGGCGGGACAGTCAGTCGGTTCAGTCGGTGTGATTTTTTCTGAAAACAGCGAGCTGGCTCGGTTCGAAGGACCGACCGAACCGGTCCAGCAGCAGGCCGTGGCGGAGCCCCCAACCGCAGGCCCGCAGCGCGTGGTGGCCGGACCAGGCGAGGATCCGGGTGAGGATCAAGGTGCCGCCGAGGATGATGTCCGCCCGCTCGGGAGGCAGGCCCGGGAGTCGGCGCCGCCGGGCCAGCGGCAGCAGGCGCAGCAACTCCAGCAGCTCGGTGATCCCCGCGGCTTCAAGCGCCAGCCCGTGGATCGCCGCACCGTCGTGGGCGTGCAGCCCCAACCGGATCGCGGCCAGCGTGGTGACGGTGCCGCCGATGCCCACCAGCGGGACCGCAGGCGAGGGGACCAGCGACAGGGCGGCCAGTTCGGCGTCTACGGCGTCGGCCGCCCGCTGGAAGGCGGCCTCGGGCGGTGGATCACCGGTCAGGAACCGCTCGGTGCAGTGCAGGGCGCCCAGGGGAAGGCTGTGACGGACGTCCGGTCCGCCGGGGCCGCCCAGGACGAGCTCGGTGCTGCCGCCGCCGATGTCCGCGACGAGGCAGTCGCCGCGGGCCAGCCCGCCGGCCGCCGCGGCGGCAAACGACAGGCGGGCCTCGTCCTCGCCGCTGAGGACGGCCACGTCCAGGTCCAGCGACCGGCGCACCCGGTCCAGAAACTCGCCGGCGTTGGCCGCGGTCCGCAGCGCCATGGTTCCGGCGGCCGCCACATCCGCGGCGCCCGCGCGGCGGACCTCCCGGAGCAGTCCGGCCACCGCTTCCGCCGCCCGGTTCATGGCGGCCGGATCCAGCCGGCCGGTCTCCTTGACCCCCAGGCCCAGGCGGGCGACGACGACGCGGTCGGAGACCACTGACCAGGAACCGACCGCATCCCGCTCCATCACCACCGCCTTGATGGAGTTGGTGCCGATGTCCAGCGCGGCGAAACGAGTCATACGCAAAGCTCCCGGGCGAACGGTTCGGGGCGCGTCCGGTACATCCTACCAAAATGCGGCAGGCCTGTCATGGGCGCCGGCTGAAAATTTCGTGCAACCGGGGCGGCGGGGCGGGGTTTAACCGAATAACAACATTCCCTGGAGGTAACCATGAAGCGGAATCTGATCCTGGTGACCGGAGTGCTGATGCTGGCCCTGGCCGGCAGCGCGTGGGCCGACGATCCCGATTGGGGGGAACAGCGGAAGACGCTCCTCATGGCCGAGCTCAAAACCGAACTGGCCCTGAGTGACGCTCAGGTGACGGCGCTGGACGCCCTGGCCGTGGCGCACCGTCAGAGCCTGATCGACAAGTACGCCGAGATCGGGGCGATCCTGAAGGAAATCCGCATCCTGCGCGAGCACTGGGAGGAGCACTTTGCCGAGATCGTCACGCTGCAGTTCGACATCATGGTGCTGGAGTACGAGCGCGGCGAGTTGTGGGAGGAGTTTGCCGCGGCGGTGACCGCCGCCCTCACCGACGAGCAGGTCGAGTCCAAGCGCCTGGTGCTGAAGGTGCTTGACGAGGCGTACCACCTCAGCCCGCCCCGCCACCGTCCCGACGGGGA
>JAAYUB010000058.1 GCA_012517875.1 Acidobacteriota bacterium
CCACAGCGTCCGATTTCGAGCTCCGCAAAACAACACTCCATTTTGAATCGAGGACTGCAGGAGCACGCAGCCGTCGGACGGTTCGTCTGCCCCCGGCGACTTTCACATTCACGTTCATTTTCGCCCGGTGTCGATCGAACGACAATAGTTGTCTGAACTCTGGATCCGATCTCCAGCCCCATCTCGTGTCACACTGGCGTCACACTGAACCACAAAATCAGGTGGTTTCCGGCGGCGGTCCGCCATCGCCGGCGACAGTTCGAAAAAATCTATAAACGCTTGATTTTAAGACTATCCTGACACGATTTGGTATTGCCGGGTACTGCTTGGTGATGGGCTGTAAATGCCCGTCGGACGGCCTTCTAAGCCGGGGGTTGCAGGTTCGAGCCCTGCCGGGCGCGCCAATCTTTTCAATACGTTACAAGGATTTCGACAAATATTGTACTTGCCGGCGAGTGTGACCGATCGCTGCGACCTCCGCACAGGCGAGACGCCTGCGCGACGGCAGGCAAGATGCCTGCGCCACGGCAGGCGTGGACGCCTGCGCTACAGGTGCGACGATGAGAGTACGAATTCTTCCACGGAATCTGTTCAAAAACCTGTGAAAAAGAGCGGCCGTTGGCAGTGAAGAGGTTGAACACAAGCGGTTAGATCGAAATGCTCAGGCAGGCAGCAAAGTTGATGCGATGAGCGAGAGCTCCAATCGGATTGCCCAAGCAGGCAGCAAGGACAAGGCGATGAACGCAAGCGGTCGTACGGATCGTCGGAGCAGATAGCGCGGCTGCCGTGGGCGGGGTGTGGCGAATATTTCTACGGCTGTTGGGTGCTCTGTAAGTGATGGTTCATGGTGGGGGTGGGGACGAACCGCTCCCCGTCCCAGTACAGAACGGGGTCCAGCCGTTGGGCCGTCGAGGGGGAGAAGGCCTCCCGGATTTCCCCTTTTTCGAACAGCTTCTGTTGGATCAGCGGATAGTAGCTGCTGAACTCCACCCGCGCCGACGTCAGGCGGTGATCCAAAAACCAGTCCACCGTGCAGCCGATCTGGAGCGGGCTGTAATCGACGGGCAATCGCGCCAGAATCCGGTCCGGGGTGATTTGAATCAAGTACACACACCCCACCGCCACCAGTCGATCCTGCAGCGGATCCCGCGGGAAGAGCAGGTAGTGCATGACCGGGCCCACGGGCCGGTCGAGGCAGCGGTAGTCGGGGGTGTCCGGCTGGGGCGAGCAGCCCGAGATGGCGCCCAGGCGCAGGGCAAACAGCGTCCCCTTCTTGTAGCCGTTGTTGCACCCGCCCACCAGGATCTCCCGGGTGCCGTCCCCGTCCAGGTCCAGGTAGTTCATCTCGTCCACCCAGCCGCTGTTGATGAAGTCGCCGCGCACGCGTCCGGCGGGATCCAGCACCGCGACTTTGGCCGGGTAGATCCGGTTGTGCTTGGCCAGGACGACGATCTCGCGCCGGCTGTCCCCGTCCAGGTCCACCGCGTCGAAACAGAGCATCCAGCACGCGTCCGCCGCTTCGGAGGCGAACCGGACGCGCTGTCCGGGCTGGTAGCGCCAGCGCGTCCGGCCGGCATCGTCCAGGCAGTACAGCACCCACGGCTCCGGGACCGTGGGGTCGGCGTCGCCGGTCGCCGCGAGCACTTCGTTGCGGCCGTCGGCGTCCAGATCGACGCACACCGGCTGGCCCGTGATGGAGCGGTTGAGGGTGAAGTTGAAAGCGTCGTTTGACGCCAGCGGTTTGGGGAGCACCCGGCGCCACAGCTCGCGGCCGTCGGCGTCCCGGCCGACGAGCGTCGCGCCCGTCGCCTCCACCCGGTGCAGTCCGGCCGCCGCACCGCCTCCTCCCCCGATCGCCAGCCAGGCCAGACCGGCGGCCAGCGCGATCCCCGCCGCCCCGCCCAGCCGGACCCACGATCGCCGGAGCAGGGTTTTCAGCGAGCGCCGGGGCGCTTCACCGGGTTCCACCTGACCGTCGGCAGGGTCTGTCCCGGCCGGGTCGCCACTGGAATCGGCCAGGGTGACCGTCGGTACTTCGCCATCGCCAGTGCCGGCGAAGGCGGCGTGTTCCGACGCAGCCGCATTCGGCGGCGGGCGAATTTCGTCCGGTTCGGCCGGGGCGGGTGTGGCGATATCCCCGTTGATCTCGTTGAGATCCGCCGTGCGGTTGCCATTCACCCCGTTGGTCGAGCCGGGGTGGTACCACGCGTCCAGTTCGTCGGTGAAGGCGAACACCCGGTGGCCCGGCTCGCCGGTGATGCGGAACACCGGCAGCCGGCTGTCGCGTTCCCACCGCTGGGCGGTCCGCACGGTGCAGCCCAGATGGTCGGCGATTTCTTTCCAGGATGTGAGCTTGCGCCGCGCCCCCATTCATCCTCTCTCGATCCAACGACTATACGGATGAAATTATAGATGATCCGCCGGTCACAAACGCAAGATCAATCTGTTGAGGGCTCAAATAGGCAGCGTGTTTTCGAAGTGTCGCTCGAAGTCGCGCCTTGCCGCTTGAACTGAAATGCTTCGCCCAAAGCGAGGAGATACCGGGACAGTCAAGCTGACTTTTTGGTCATGGTTTGTCGAGTCAAGAACATCAGCGCACGGACGCATGGCAGAGGTTCTGAACGATGCCGCATCAGCAGGGTAGTCTGGAGTGCGCAGACGTGTCGGCGCACTCTGAACCGACGCCGCATCCCCACAATCGTGTCGCTGGAACTCGCGGCGGATATACTGCGGGGAACCACAGGCGAGATGCCTGCGCCACCACAGGCGGGATGCTTGCGCCACATACGGGCCGCGGTTTGCGGTGCGCGGTTGAAAACGGAGGGAAGGGGCCGGATAATGGGGGCGGGTCGAGAAGAGCCATCGAGCGGGCAATCGTGACCGGAGCCATCGAGGGAGCCGGCGGGCCCGGAGCCGACGAGCATGCCGGCGGAACGGGAGCCGCCGGGCGGATCGGCCGTGCAACCGAGTGCGGCTGGACGGACCGGATGCCGATTCGCCGCTGCGGGACGTGACGGACAAACCGGTCGCCCGCCGTCAACCCGCCCGAATCAGGCGTCCCGGTTCCCGGCCCGCGGCGGGCCGGTTGCCACGACCGCGGTGGCCGTCAAAGGAGCAGCCAATTCATGAAGCGGTTTCCCAGCCGGCGCGTCCTCATCACCGGCGCGGGCTCCGGGCTCGGCCGGGCCCTGGCCCTGGAGTTCGCCCGCCGGGGCTGGCGGGTCGCCGTGGCCGAGATCGACGCCGGGCGCGCGAAGGAGACGGCACGGCGGGTCCGGGCGGCCGGCGGCGAGGCGCTGGAGATCCCCTGCGACGTCTGCCGCCCCGAAGACCTGGAAGCGGCGGCGCGCGTCGTCGGCGACGCCTGGGGCGGACTCGACATCCTGGTGAACAACGTCGGCAGCGTGGCCGCCGGCCGCTTCGAGCAGATCCCCCTCGCGGAGTGGGACCGCATCCTGACCGTCAACCTCCGAAGCGTGATCCACGGCTGCCGCGCCTTCATCCCCGGCTTCAAGGCGCAGGGCGGCGGCCACATCGTCAACATCGCCTCCGCCGCCGGGTTCGCCACGTATCCCGAGATGGCCGGCTACAACGCGTCCAAGGCCGCGGTGATCGCCCTGTCCGAGACCCTGCGGGTGGAGCTGGCGCCCCACCGGGTGGGCGTGACGGTGGTCTGCCCCACCTACTTCCGGTCCAACATCATGGAGGGCTTCACTTCCACCGACGCGCGCCAGCGGCGGATGGCCGAGGTGCTGCTCCGGCGCGCCCGGACCACCGCCGACGCGATCGCCCGCCGCGTGGTCCGCGCCGTCGGCCGCGGACGGTTCCGCGTGATCACCCCGCTGGGCGGACGGGCGATCTGGCTGTGCCAGCGGCTGTTCCCCGGGTTGTACCTGCGGGGCCTGACCGCGGTGTACCGCAGCGGCTATCTGGAGAAGACATTCCGGGGACGGCGGCGTCCGCCGGCAGCGGATCAACGTCCCTGACGGATCGCGCGCCGTCAGGACGCCGGCGCCGACGCGGCGCGCCAGGCCGCCAGGGCGGCGGGGAAGGGGGCGAGGGCGCGGTCGAGAATTCCCATGGTCGCGGCGATGGCCAGACCGTAGTTGGTCACCGGCACGCCGGCGGCACGGCCGCGCAGGATCCGGCCCAACATCTCCCGGCGGTTCTGCATGCAGCCGCCGCAGTGCACCACGAGGCGGTAGCGATCCAAGTCCGCCGGGAAATCGTGCCCCTGGACGGTGTCGAACTCGAGGGGGCCGCCCACATGCTCGGTGAGCCAGCGCGGCAGCTTGATCCGGCCGATGTCGTCGGCGATGGGATGGTGGCTGCACGCCTCGGCCACCAGCACCCGGTCGCCAGGCCGGAGGGCGGTGATGGCCGCCGCGCCCCGGGCCAGCTCGGCCAGGTCGCCCTTGAAGCGGGCGAAGAGGATGGAGAACGAGGTCAGCGGCACCGCCGGCGGCGTGTCGGCGGCCACCTGGCGGAAGGCCTGGGAGTCGGTGACCACGATGGCGGGGGGCCGGGTGAGGCGCTCCAGCACGCCGCGCAGCTCGCGCTCTCTGGTCACGAGGCAGGCGGCGTCGCCGTCGAGCAGGTCGCGGATGGTCTGGACCTGAGGCAGGATGAGGCGTCCCCGCGGCGCCTCCTTGTCGATGGGCACCACGAGCACGGCCAGCTCGCCGGGCGGGACGAGGTCGCGTAGAATGGCGGGGGCGTCGATGAAATCGTCGGGCGCGGCCCGCAGGATGGCTTCGCGCAGCGCCGCCAGCCCCTCGCCGGTGCGGGCGCAGGTCCGCACCACGGGCACTTTTCGTGCCGCCAGCCCGGCCAGGACGTCGTCCGCTGGCGCGGCGACATCCACCTGGTTGAACACTGCGACGGCGGCCACCCCGCGGCGGGCGAACTCGCCGAGGAGCGCCTCCTCGAATTCGCCCCAGCCAGCCGGACCGGCGACCACCAGGCCGAGATCCGTCCGGTCCAGGACCTGGCGGGTCCGGACGATCCGCAGGTCGCCCAAGGCGCCGGTGTCATCGATCCCCGCGGTGTCGATGAACAGCACCGGGCCCAGGGGGAGGAACTCCATGGGCTTTTCCACCGGATCGGTGGTGGTCCCCGCCTCGGGCGAAACGATGGAGACCGACTGCCGGACCAGCGCATTGAGCAGGGAGCTCTTGCCGACGTTGCGCCGGCCGAAGAACCCGATGTGCAACCGCATGCCGCGGGGGGCTTTGTTCATATTCACCTGCCGACCGTTTGAGCGGGTCGCCCGCGCCCGGACGCGGACGCCCGGAGCCGCGCTCGCGCCGCTCAGAGATAAATGTCCCGCTCGCCGCCGCGGATCCGCGCCAATCGGGCCTCCAGGCGGCTCCGGGCGGGGGCGTCAGCGAAGCGGTCAAGCTCGCGGGCCAGCAGTGCCTCGCCCGCGGCGCGGGTTTCGGGGGACGCGTAATCCTCGAGGTACTCGGCGAGGGTCATCAGGGCGTTGGGGGTGCAGAAGCGCTGGATGAACCCGGGGATGGCGTATTCCATGAAGTGCTCGCCGGTGCGGTTGAGGCGGTAGCAGGAGGTGCAGAAGCTGGGGATGAAGCCGTCCTGCAGGAGCTGGCGGATGGTCTCGTCCAGCGAGCGGATGTCGCCCAGCTCGAACTGCTCCCGCTCCATGCACTGCGCGTCACCGGCCTCGGTGTAGCCGCCCAGCTCGAGCCGGCTGCCGGCGTCGATCTGGGACACGCCGAAGCCCAGCAGCTCGCGGCGGATTTCCGGAGTCTCCCGTGCGGTCAGGATGAGGCCGGTGTACGGCACGGCCAGGCGCAGGATGGCGATGAGCCGCTTGAAGTCGGCGTCGGCGACCGACCAGGCCGGGTCCATCCGCACGCCGCAGGCGGGGCGGATCCGCGGGAAGCTGATGGTGTGCGGCCCGACGCCGTAGCGCTTCTGCAGATGGCGGGCGTGGCTGATGAGCCCGAGCAGCTCAAAGCGCCAGTCGTAGAGCCCGAACAGCACGCCCAGCCCCACGTCGTCGAGACCGGCCTCCATGGCCCGGGACAGGCCGTCCAGGCGCCATAGATAGTTGCCCTTCCGGGTATGGGCCGGATGGTAGCGGGCGTAGGTGGGGTGGTGGTAGGTCTCCTGGAAGATCTGATAGGTGCCGATCCCCGCCTCTTTGATGACCCGGTAGCCGGCATGGTCGAACGGAGCAGCGTTGATATTGACCCGACGGATCTCGCCGTGCCCGACGCGGATGCCGTACACCTGGCGGGTGACGGCGGCGATGAACTCGGCGTCGTAGCTGGGATGCTCGCCGAACACCAGGATCAGCCGCTTGTGGCCCTGCTGTTCCAGGGCCGTCACCTGCTGGTGCAGCTCCTCGGGCTGCAGCGTGCGCCGGATCACGTCGGAGTTGGACTGGCGAAAGGCGCAGTAGCCGCACTCGTTGAGGCATTCGTTGCCGATGTACAACGGGGCGAACAGAACGATCCGGTTGCCGTAGACGTCGCGCTTGAGCTGCCGCGCGGACTCGAAAATTTCCTCCTCCAGCGCCGGATCCGCGGTCCGGATCAGCACCGCCGTCTCCTCGAGGTTCAGGGCTTCCTTGGCCATGCTTTTGGCGAGCACGTCCCGGACCCTGGCGGGTTCCGGCGGCGGCCCGCTGATCAGCCGGGCCAGCCGGTCGTCATCGATGAAGTCGACCGCATGGGGGCTCAAGTTGGATTCGTTCACTTCGACCATGATGGACACTCCTTCGGGCGGGACGTCACGTCCTCCCGGTGCACGGCGCCGCCCGGCCCCCGGCCGACACTTCGGCTCAGGGACACCACCAGCGCCTGGACGGCACGGACGGCCTCGACCCGGTCGGCGGTCAGCGGGGTCTTGCCGGGATAGATGGCATACAGGTCTCGATAGCCGGGCGGCGTGAGATCGGGCATGATCACGTTGGCGCCCCGCTGCAGGCCGAGCGCATAGCCGTGGTCACGGTCGGCGGTCGCCAGGGCGGTGGTCGCGGGGATGTTCGCGTCCGGGCAGACCAGCCGGGCCAGCGCCATGGCCTTGGTGGCCATGACCGCGGAGTTGGGCACCTGGTCGGCGGTGGCGTCCGTGACCGTTTGGCCGGGCTGGCCGAGCGGCGTCTCGGGGTGGGGCAGATACGGCCCGAGCCCGATCATGTCCAGCCGCAGCTCGCCGAGTCGTTCAATGTCCCGCGCGAGATCCCGATACGTCTGGCCGGGGATCCCCACCATGACGCCGCTGCCGACTTCGTAGCCGAGACGGCGCAAGCTCCGCAGCACGGCCAGCCGGTCACGGGCCTCGCCGGGCCGGGCGGGATGAATCCGGCGGTAGAGTTCCGGGTTGGACGTTTCAAACCGCAGCAGGTACCGGTCGGCACCTGCGTCGCGCCAGGCCGCCAGCTCGTCGTCGTCGCGCTCCCCCAGGCTCAGGGTGACGGCCAGTGCCGTCTCCGCCTTGATGCGACGGACGAGGCCGGCGATGCCGTCGCGGGTCAGGCCGGGATCTTCGCCCGCCTGGAGCACCACCGTGCCCAGGCCGAGTGACGCCGCCAACCGCACGCAGTCCATGATGTCGGTCTCGGTCAGCCGATAGCGGATCAGCTCGTTCCGGCCGGCCCGGATCCCGCAATAGGCGCACTGCCGGCGGCAGTGATTCGAGATCTCCAACAGCCCGCGCAGGTGCACGGCATCGCCCACGTGCTGCCGGCGGACGCCGTCGGCCATCGCCCAGAGGCGCTCCAGGCGCCCGGCGTCCTCTTCGCGCAGCCAGGTCTCGATCTCCGACATGGTCATACGGCAGGCTCCGCTGTGCTCCGGGCGTCGTCGCCATGGGCGGGGTCCAGCCACACGCTGAACATGCTGCCCTCGCCGGGGGTGCTGTCCACCGTCACTTCGCCGCCGTAGAGATGGGCCAGCCGCCGGACGATGGACAGTCCGAGTCCGCTGCCCAGAATCTTGCGGGTCTGCTCGTTCTTGATCCGGACGAACTCACCGAACAGCCGGCCCACTTCCTCCGGGGTCATGCCGATCCCGGTGTCGGCCACCCGGATCCAGACCCGGCCCGCCTCGCGGGCGATCGTCAGGGTGACGCGTCCGTCATCGCGGTTGTACTTCACGGCGTTGGACAGCAGGTTGTTCAGGATGATCTCGATCTCGCCGCGGTCGGCGGTCATGACAACGGGTCCGGCCGGTTCGAACACCAGTTCGATCCGGCGCGCGGCGGCGGACGGCTGTACCGTTTCCAGACAGAGGCGGGCGATCGCCACCAGATCGTGTTCCGCCAGCTCGCGCTTCTTCTGTCCCGATTCGATCCGGGTCAGGTCCAGCAGATCGAAGATCAGCTTGCGCATGCCCTCGAGGCGCAGCAGCGATCGGTCGACGACCTGGTTGTACGTTTGCGGCTCCATGCCGGCCGGCAGATCCTTGAGGAGGCACAGATAGCCTTCGATGGCCGCGATCGGCGCCTTGAGCTCGTGGGCCAGGACGGACAGGAACTGGAACCGGATCTGCCGCTTCTCGCGAGCCAGCTCGTCGGCACGGCGCTGGAGCAGGTAGTGGTGCGCCGCCTTCCGCACCGTCATCCGCAGCTCCTCCGGTGTGAACGGCTTGGCCAGAAAATCGAACGCGCCCAGCTTGGTGGCCCGAATCGCCGTCTCCAGCGAGGCGTAGGCCGTGATCATGACGGTGAGCAGCTCGATCTTCCGCTCCACGATCCGGTCCAGCACATCCAGGCCGGACATGCCGGGCAGCTTGTGATCGAGCAGCAGCAATTGCGGCCGGAAGGATGGGATGACCTCGAGGCCCTCCTCGCCGCTGGCGGCCTGTCGGAGGTCGAATCCCAGCTTCGCCTCCAGGTCGGGGAAGTCGACCTGGAACTGGCGGAGCGTGCGCTCGGCCGCCAGGCGCATCCCCGGCTCGTCATCGACGATGAGGATCCGCAT
Organism: Acidobacteriota bacterium; assembly: GCA_012517875.1. NCBI lineage: Bacteria > Pseudomonadati > Acidobacteriota > Acidobacteriota bacterium. The sequence goes on from JAAYUB010000058.1 coordinate 8,951, forward strand.
CGTTTCGGCCATCATGCCTCCGGCAGCAGGCGGCGGATTTCCCGGATGATCTGCTCGAACCGCACCGGCTTGGCCAGGAGGGCGTCGGCCTTGACCCAGGCGCGTTCATCGGCCGAGATGGTGTCGAACCGTAGCCCGGTGGCGCTGGTGACGGCCGTGGTCAGGATCACCGGGATGGTGGGATCCTGCTGCTTGATCCGGTGGCACAGCACGAAACCGCCGTCCAGATGCTCCATCATCAGGTCCGAGATCACCAGATCCGGCCGGCCCTCCCGCAGGACCTGTTCGGCCTCCTGTTCGCCGAACGCCGTGCGGACGGCGAATCCGGCCGCCTTCAGGGAAATCTGGAGCTGCTGGACGAAGTCGATGTCATCGTCGATGACCAGAATCGTGTGTTTCGGTTGTTGCATGGTGCGTGTCTCCTTGTTATCGGCCGGGTGGTGGCCGGGTGACGGGCCGGCTAATCTTGCGGGCCGCGGCGGGGCAGCTTCACCCGGAACGTGGTGCCCGTCGGTCCCGCTGCGGGATCGGCGTTGGACTCCACGGCGATGTTGCCGCGGTGCATTTTCACGATGCCGTACGACACCGCCAGGCCGAGGCCGGTGCCCTTGCCGATCTGTTTGGTCGTGAAAAAGGGCGAAAAAACCTTCTTGATGTTTTCCTTGGGGATGCCGATCCCTGTGTCCTCCACCTCGATCACCAGGTCGTCGTGCTCGAGGTGGGTCCGCACGGTGAGGCGGCCGCCGTCGGGCATGGCCGCGTAGGCGTTGTCCACCAGGTTGATGATCACCTGGGACACCTGGTCCCGGTCCAGTTCGACGACCGGGTCGTCGAGCTGATGCTCCACCTGCACGGTTACCCCGGTCGGAGTCGGAATCGCCTGCAGGTTGCGCTCGACGAGCTCCCGGATGTCGATGGGCTGGTGCAGGACCTTGTTTTGGCGGGCGAAATCCAGCAGGCCGGCGACGATCTTCTTGCAGCGGTCGGCCTGCTCGGTGATCATCCGCAGATCCTCCCGCAGCGGCGAATCGGGGGGGCACTCGTCGTGCAGCAGGTGCGAATACATCAGCACGACACCCAGCGGATTGTTGACCTCGTGGGCGATGCCGGCCGCCAGCTGCCCCATGCTGGCCAGTTTCTCCGAGTGCATCAGCGCCTCCTGGGTGTCCTGGAGCTGCTGGTGCGACTGGGCCAGCTCGCTCACCGCCCGGCGGAGCTGATCGATGGTGTGGGGCAGGCACATCTCGCTCTGGGCCACACCGCGGGCGATGGCCTCGGCGTGCTCGATGCAGGTATCGTAGCCGCAGGCGCCGCAGTTGAGCTCGTCCTCCGGCGCCAGCTTGCCGATCCGGGTCATGATCTCCCGGATCAGGTCCCGGGACGGCGCCGTGTGGCGCTGATCGTCGACGCAGAAATCGACCCCGAGGTCCAGATCGGCGAACCGGGCCATCTCCGCCTCCCAGGCCGGCCAGTCCATGCCCTCGTGACGCGTGCGGGCGAATCGGCTGAGCTGGGTGCGGCGGACGAACAGGGGGCTCTTGACGCTCATCCCGGCGCCCATGGTGCAGCCGTTGCAGCAGAGCAGCTCCAGCAGCCGGGCGTTGAGGGCGCCCGAATCGAATTCCTTGATGGCTTCGACGAAATTGGTCCGTCCCTCCGCCGCCACGTAGTCGACGGTCAGCAGGTCCTCCTGAATGGCCGAGCTCTGGAACATGCCCCCGCTGAGTGGATACAGGGTGCCGAGACCGCCCAGCGGCGGGTCGAAGTCGGCGGGATCCGCGTCCCAGCACTCGATGCCGCGGTGGACCAGCAGGCGCCGGAGTTCGCGGAAGGTCATCACGGCGTCCACCTCGCCGGCCAACGTGTCCCGGGCGGCCTCCCCCTTTTTGGCGATGCAGGGGCCGATAAAGACGATGCGCAGGGGGGCGGGGCGGCTGCGCCGCAGCGCCCGGGCCGTGGCGATCATCGGCGAGGCGATGGGGGTCAGATAGCTGACCAGGTCGGGGTGGTATTTCTCGATGTAGGCGACGACCGCCGGGCAGGCGGTGGTGATGTAATGGCGGACCGGATCCTTGTCGAGGAGCTGCCGCAGCGCCCGGGAGACCAGATCCGCACCGAAGGCCACCTCGTGGACGGAGGCGAACCCGAGCTGTTTCAGGGCTCCGACCACGCGGCGGTAGTCCTGGTCCGGAAATTCGGCCGGATAGCTGGGCGCCACGAGCGCCGCCACCGGGACGCCGTCCGCCAGCATGGCCGTGACCGCGTCGATGGAGCTGGCGGCCTGTTTGGCGTCCTGGCTGCAGACCCGGATGCAGTTGCCGCAGCCGATGCACCGCTCGGGGATCACCTCGGCCTGCCCGTCCAGGATCCGGATGGCCTTGGCCGGACACTCGCGCACGCAGGTGTAGCAGACGCGGCAGCGTTCCCGGATGGTCTGGATGTAGTGGGGGGCGGCGGCTTCGCTCATGGGTCTACCAGGCGTTATTGCAGGACGTCGCGGTGATGGTAGTGAGTGTGCAGCAGCTCGTGGCTTCGCTCGCCCAGCGGCTCACCCAGGAATTCCTCGTAGAGCCGGGCGACTTCCTCGTTCCGATGGGAAGTCTGCACGGGAGCCTGCCGGTCGATCTCGTACAGGGCCGCCATGCGGGCGCGCAGGCGATCGGGGTCGGTCAGGTAGGGCTGGCCGCCGCCGGCGATGCAGCCGCCCGGGCAGGACATGATCTCGACGAAATGCAGCTGCCGTTCGCCGGAGCGGATGTCGTCCAGAATCTGCCGGGCGTTGGCCAGTCCGCTCGCCACGGCCACGTTCACCTCGAGGTCGCCGATCCGCACGGTGGCCGTCTTGATGCCGTTGAGGCCGCGGAGGGCGGTGACCTTGGGCGGATCGAGCTCGCGGCCGGTCAGCAGGAAGTGGGCCGTGCGGAGCGCCGCCTCCATCACGCCGCCGGTGGCCCCGAAGAGCTTGCCGGCGCTGGAGCGCTCGCCGAACGGGTGGTCGGCCTCCTCCGGTTCCAGCGAGGTGAAGTCGATACCCTGCATCCGGATCATGGCGGCCAGTTCCCGGGTGGTGATCACCGCGTCGATGTCGGGGCGGCCGTCGGGGGCCATCTCAGGGCGGGACGCCTCGAACTTCTTGGCCAGGCAGGGCATCACCGACACGCTGTAGATCCGCGCCGGGTCGATGCCGGTGCGCGAAGCGTAGAAGCTCTTGATGACCGCGCCGAGCATCTGCTGCGGGCTCTTGCAGGTGGAAACATGGTCGATGAGGTCCGGGTAGAACTCCTCGATGAACTTCACCCAGGCCGGCGAGCAGCTCGTGAACATGGGCAGCGGCCCGCCTGTCCGGATACGGTGGGCCAGCTCGGACGCCTCCTCCATGATGGTCAGGTCGGCCGAAAAGCTGGTGTCGAAGACCCGCTTGAACCCAAGCCGGCGTAGGGCGGCGTTCAGGATCCCGGCGACGTCCTGGCCTGGTTTCAGCCCGAACTCCTCGGCCAGGGTGACCGACACGGCCGGAGCGTGCTGGATCACCGCGATCCGTTCGGGGTCGGCCAGGGCGGCGCGGATCTCATCGGCCTGGTTCCGCTCCACCAGCGCGCCGGTGGGGCAGATCATGACGCACTGGCCGCAGTTGACGCAGCTCGATACGTTAAGTCCCTCGTTGAAGGCCGTCCCCACCACGGTCTTGCTGCCGCGGTTGATGAAGTTGATGGCCGAGACGCCCTGGATCTCCTCGCAGACGCGGACGCACTTGCCGCAGAGGATGCACTTGGCCGGATCCCGGATGATCGACGGACTGGACAGGTCGACCTTGTGGTCCACGGGGGTGCCTCAGAAGCGGCGCTGCTGGACGCCCAACTCCGCCGCCAGGGCCCGCAGTCGGCACGAGTCGTTCCGGTGGCAGTACAGACAGTCGTCGGGATGGTTGGCCAGCAGAAGCTCCACGATGGTTTTCCGGGCGCGCAGGGCGCGCGGGGAGTGGGTCTGGATTTTCATCCCGTCGCTCACCGGGTACGAGCAGGACGGGATCAGGCCGCGCTGTCCCTCGACCTCGACCACGCAGAGCCGGCAGGCGCCGTTGGGCAGGAGCGATTCCATGTGGCAGAGCGTGGGCACGGCGATACCGGCCCGCTTGAGGGCAGACAGGATGGTCTCGCCTTCCTGCGCCTGGATTGTCCGATTGTTGGCGTGCAATGTGATCATGGCGGGTTACTCCTCAGACCACCGCGACGGCTTGGAACCGGCAGACTTCCACGCAGGTGCCGCAGCCGATGCATTTGTCGGTGATGACGTAGTGGGGACTCTTGGCGACGCCCATGATGGCCCCGGCGGGGCATTTCTTTGCGCACAGGGTGCAGCCCTTGCAGCGCTCGGCGTCGATCCGATATTCCAGCAGGCCGGGGCAGACCTTCGACGGGCAGCGCCGCTCGAAGATGTGGCTCTCGTATTCGTGGCGGAACCAGCGCAGGGTGCTGATCACCGGATTGGGCGCGGTCTGGCCCAGGCCGCACAGGCTGGTGTCGCGGATCACCTCGGCCAGCTCGGCCAGGTGCATCACGCCCTTGAAGCGCTCGAGGGCCTGGTTGCCGGTCTCCTGACCGCGGCCGCGGGTGATGGCCTCCAGGATTTCCAGCATCCGTTTGGTGCCCTCCCGGCACGGGATGCACTTGCCGCAGCTTTCCCGCTGGATAAAGTCCATGAAGAACTTGGCCACGTCCACCATGCAGGTGTCCTCGTCCATGACCACGAGACCGCCCGAGCCCATCATGGCGCCCACGGTCTTGAGTGATTCGTAGTCCACCTGGATGTCGAGGTGCTGCTCCGGAATACAGCCGCCGGACGGGCCGCCGATCTGCACCGCCTTGTACTTCTTGCCGCCGGGGGTGCCGCCGCCCAGGTCGAAGATGATTTGGCGCATCGACGTGCCCATGGCGACTTCGATGAGCCCGGTGTTGGTCACCTTGCCGGACAGGGCGAAGACCTTGGTGCCTTTGCTGCTCGCGGTGCCCACCGCGTTGAACCAGGCGGCGCCGTTGGCGATGAGCGGCGGGATGTTGGCCAGGGTTTCCACGTTGTTGATGACGGTGGGCTTGCCGAACAGGCCGTTCTGGGCCGGATAAGGCGGCCGGGGGCGCGGCATGCCGCGCTTCCCCTCGATGCTGTGAATGAGCGCGGTCTCCTCGCCGCAGACGAAGGCGCCGGCGCCCTGCTTGATGACCACGGTCAGGTTGAAGCCGCTGTCCAGGATGTTGCGGCCGAGCAGGCCCCACTCCTCGGCCTGCTGAATGGCCCGCTTGAGGCGCTCGATGGCCAGCGGGTACTCGGCCCGGATGTAAACGTACGCCTTGGAGGCGCCGATGGCGTAGGCCGCCAGCGCCATACCCTCCAGCAGCCGATGCGGGTCGCCCTCGATGACGGCCCGGTCCATGAACGCGCCCGGGTCGCCTTCGTCGGCGTTGCAAATGAGGTACTTCTGGCTCCCCTCGTTCTGCCGGGCCAGCCGCCACTTGCGGCCGGTGGGGAAGCCGCCGCCGCCGCGGCCGCGCAGCCCGCTGAGCTCCACCTCGGTGATCACCTCGGCCGGCGTCTTGCTGTTCAGGGCCTGGACAAGGGCGGTATAGCCGCCCCGGGCGATGTATTCCTCGATCCGGGTGGGATCAATGCGGCCGCAGTTGGCCAGCACCCACCGGGTCTGGGGCGCGAAAAAGGGATGCTCGTCGATGAACGGCACACCGGCGTACGGCCGGTGGTCCGGGTGGCGGAACTGGCCCAGTCGCTCGTGTTCGGGGATCTGGTCGTTGCGGACGGCGTCGAGGATGGCAGGCACGCAGTCGGCGGTGACGTGGGTGAACGAGATTCGGGTGCGGCCGGGCATCTGGATGTCCAGGAGCGGTTCGGCCGAGCACATGCCGATGCAGCCCACTTCGACGAGTTCGGCGGCGAACTGGTGGGCCTGGCAGTAGTCCCGGACCGCCTGCGCCGTCTTCTTGGCTCCGGCGCCCAGACCGCAGGTGCCGGCGCCCACGAAGACCACCGGCTGCGCGACGAGATCGCGGCGCAGCCGAGGCGGCGAGTCGTTGAGCCGATCCGCCAGCCAGGGGGCGATGGCGCCGCCGGCGGCCGGAGACTGATCGGCGGGGTGAGAAACCGGGGTGGAGTTAGTTGCCTTCATGGGAGGTTGCCTTCTGCTTGAAGTTGTCCAGCAGCGCCGAGACTTTGTCCGGGGTCATGCTGGAATAGAATTCGCCGTTGATGCTGATGACCGGCGCCAGTCCGCAGGCGCCGATGCAGGCCACCACTTCCAGGCTGAAGAGGCCATCCCGGGTGGTCTGGCCGGGCTGGATCTTGAGCTGCTTGCAAATGATCTCCTGCAGCTTGGCGGAGCCCTTGACGTGGCAGGCCGTGCCGCGGCACAGCATGATGTGGTACCGTCCCTTGGCCTGGAAGCGGAACTGGTTGTAGAAGGTGGCCACGCCGTAGATTTTGCTGGCCGGCATCTTCAGGTGGCGGGAGATCCGGACCACGGCCTCGCGCGAGAGGAAGCCCTGGGATTCCTGAACGGCCTGTAGAATCGGAATCAGGCTGTCCCGCTTGGCGTCGGGGAAGCTGCGCAGGATCGAGTCGACGTCGTTCATGTTAGCACTTCCTTTTTCGATTTCAGTTGCATGGCGAAATAGGCGGTCCGTTCGAGGGAGGCGGTCATGTCGAGATTTTCGAGGTAGACACCGTGCGGCACCCGCACCCGGGTGGGCGCGCAGTCAAGGATCCCGGTGACTCCGCCCCGCACCAGCAGGTTGGCGACTTCCTGGGCAGCCTCGGCGGGCACGGCGATGATGCCGATGGAGATATGGAGTTCACGCACCCGCTCCACCAGTTCGGAAACCGGGTAGACCCGGCAGCCGTTGATGATCCGGTTGGTCTTGGCTGGATCGGAGTCAAACGCGGCTTCAATGGACAGAGTCGGGATGCGGCCCGGGAAGTAGTCCAGCAGGGCTCGGCCCAGGTTGCCCACACCCACCAGGGCGACGCGCTGGATGTCCTCGGGCGCCAGCACCCGGCGGAGGCATTCGGCCAAGGCATCAATCCGGTAACCTTTGGCGGGGGTGCCGGAAATGTCGATATCCATGAGATCCCGCCGCACCTGGGCCGCCGTCACATGCGCCATGGACGCCAACTGGTGGGAGAAGACGAACACGAGTCCTTGCTCCTCCATTTTCTTGAGGAGGCGGCGGTAATGGCTCAAGCGGCTGATCTGTTTTTCTGACAACATATTTATTAGTTGTTTTTGTATTTGTGAATATTTTCACTTTGTGAAATTATTCACATGGAGAATATGCCATCTGGCGACGGCGGTGTCAAGCGTTTTTTGTTATTTTTTTATTTTTTTACTAATAATGGATTTTAGATATTTCTGAAGCGCCAGTTGCAAGGAATGCCGGCCGGTGTGAAATTGGCAAAAAACCTATCAAATCAGCATGTTGTGATTAGTTCGAGATTGGGGGCGTCCTCTGTTATGGTCAGATGGGCTATACCGACGCAGCCGAAATCAGGCGTCGACAGGTTATAGTAATGTGTGGGATCCGGGTGGAAATGCCACCCACTGGTGACCGGTGTGCCACCCGCCGGGATTCAGCGTTTCATCCGCGCGGCGATGGCCAGCAGGACACCCAGCACGATGCCCAGCACGGCGGCGAACACGATCTGGTATTCGGGCGGGAGAAGGAAGGTGACGGTGTGGGCGGGGATCCAGAACAGCGGGATCGTCTTCTTGAAAACGAAATGCCACATCACCGGCCAGTTGAGCGCCGCCAGGATCTCGCCGAAGGCGATGGGCGTGAACAGCCCGCGCAAGCTGCCGCCTGTCCGGCCGATGTGGTCGTCGGTAATTTTGTGCAGGGTCATCATCCACGGGGCGAACACCAGGTTCATGGCCACGCTGACGGAGAACGAGGCCAGCAATTTCAACCCGGAGAACGGCTGCTTCAGGATGTCCGGCGGCAGCACGGTCCCCAGCTCGGCCAGGAAGCGCGGGGTGCCGGCGGTGAAGATGGTGAAGGCGGCCTTGATCGCCACGCCCAGCACGCCCCACACCACGGCCCGGGGCAGGATGCCGAAGCCCGGCTGGTTGTAGCGCCCGGTGCGGATGCGCAAGCCCAGGCATTCGCCCAGGGTGGCCAGCACGGCGAATTTGAGAAAGCTGAGCAGCAGAGGATGTTGGGCGTTGGCGACTTTGTATGCGGCCAGGGCGACCGGAGAGAGAAAGAAGGGGGCAAACAGGGCCACCACCAGCGCGGCGAACACGAAATCCTTCGGTTTCAAGAGAACCTCCAAGGGCGCATCATGGCGAAGCCGTTGCCGGCGGCGGCGACACGGCGACCGACACCAACCGCCGGATCGCGGCGCGATGTCGTCCGGCGATGGGTCGGCCGGGGGGGACCCCCGGCTGACTTGGGGCCTACTGGTCGAGCGCCAGCTTGCCGCCCTGGATGCCGCCGGACTTGTCGATGGTGTAGCCGGCCGCCTGGAACAGCTCCATGGCCTGAGCCTTCATCAGGTCGCCCTTGTCGGCGAAGGAAATGGGAGTGAAGGCGGGGCCGTTGGCCCCCTTGGCCACGACGAAGTCGTAGCGGTTCTTGCCGTTGTGTATGTAAATCGCGCTGTCGGACGGCTGGGCGTCGCCCCGCACGTCCACAGCCTGACCGCTGAACACCAGGCAGATCATGCTGCCGTCGCCCAGGCGCTTGAACTCGTGATAGCTGCGGGCGATTCTCGTCCCGCCCCGCTCGGTGAAATCCTCGGCCTTGTAATAACCCTGCTTCAGATCGAGGGAGCCGTTTTCCACCATGCGGTCGCCGGCCTTGGCCAACGGGCCGAACCCGTCTTTCTCCCGCTTGAAATCGTAGCCGAACGTGATCGTGGATCCGGCGCGGTCCATCACGGCCGGATAACCCGCCAGCATCAGTTTGCCGGTGAAGTGGCCGTCGGCGTTGTCGAGGTTGAGCAGGTCGAACTGCACGCTGCCGATGAATGTGGTGGCCGGGGTGACCAGCTCCATGATGGGCATGCCTTCGTAGTCGTTGAAGGCCGCCTCGTTCTGCTTGTACAGCTCGTTCCAGGCATCCGCCATGTCGCCGATCTTCTGCAGGCCGGCCTTGGCGGATGCGGCGGCAGGCTGCGATGAAGCTGCGGACTCACCTGCGGGCCCCGACGGCTGGTCGCTGCCGCCGCACCCGGCGGCCCCCAGCACCACCACCACGATGGCCAACAGTCCCACAAGCTTGGATTTCATTGAAACATTCCTCCGGAAATGGGGTTTGCAATTCAATCCTTTATTCTAATCGAATCGCATGGCCCGCGCATGCCTTTCTTCACCTGTCCGGTCGAAGGCAACCCGAACTTGTCCCGCCCTAGTCGCCGCTCCGGCGGGGCCATCCGCCGCCTGGACGCCGGCGGTGCGCGACCGATCGTCGCAGCAACTCCGCGAACAACCCGCTGATATCCAAGGGGAAGGTGTGTTACAATCGCGCCGTTCCACAGACGACCTAGAGGATTTTTCTGACGATTGGAGGTGGCCGTGCAGATGACTTTCAATCGATGCCTTATTGGGCCTGAACGAACGCGCCACGGCCCGCCGGCTAACCATTGTCACCTTTCAATATTTCTCAGATCCTGGCGGACTCCGTTTGTCCGGGCGGCGACCCTCCTGCTCGGTCTGCTGTTCCTGTCGCCGCCGGTTCGGTCACAGGAACCGGCCGCCACGGCCGGGCCGGCGCTGACCCTGGAACAGGCCATCGCGCTGGCCACCCGCGCCAACCGGCAGGTGATCGGCGCCCGGCTGGAGCTGGACAAGGCCGAGGCGCAGATCGCCGCGGCCCGGACCCACCGCTTCCCGGTGTTTTCCCTGAGCGTGCTCGGCTCCCAGCGCCTCACCCCCATCAGCTTCGAGTTCCCGCAAGGGGCTTTTGGTGAAATCGGCGGCGTGCCCATCCCCGAGGAAGACACGATCTACGAAACCGACCAGAAGCCCATGGCCGTCATTCAGGCCCAGGTGGCCCAACCCATCAGCCAGCTGTATCAGATCGGCCTGGGGATCCAGCAGAGCATCGTGAACCGGGATATCGCCCGGGAAAAGCTCCGCCAGGAGAACCAGACGGTGGTCAACGCGGTGCAGGATGTGTTCTACGGGTTGCTGCAGATCCAAAGCGCCATGGATGCCGTCCGGGATGAGATCGCATTCTACACCGAGTTCGAGCGGCTGGTGGACGACTGCGTGACGCAGGGGACGGCGCTGCCGGCGGACCTGCTGGACGTTCAGGCCCGCCTGGCCCAGGCCCGGTTCGATGCCGGCAAGCTCGATGACAGCCTGGCCACCCAGAAGGAGGCCCTCAACAATCTGCTGGGGCGCGACATCTGGACCGATTTCCGGGTGGAGCCCATCCCCGAACCCGTGCCGCTGGAGACGGAGCTGGAATCCGCCCGGGTCCGTGCGCTGGCGCAGCGGCCGGAGCTGCGGGAAGCCCGCCTGCGGGTGGACCAGGCCGAGCTGGACCGGCGCCTGAAGAAGGCTGAGTACATCCCCCAGATCTACTTCTCTCTCGATTACTCGTCGTTCCAAAACGTCGATTTCCTGCCCCAGAACATGCTGACGCTGGGTGTTCTCCTGAAGTGGGACATCTACGACTGGGGCCGGAAGAAATACGAACTGACCCAGAAGATCAAGACGCGGCAGCAGGCCGACGAAGCCCTGCGCGAGACGGAGGCCCAGGTGTTGCGGGATGTGGGCGACAAGTACCGCCGGCTCCGCCAGGCGCGCGCTCAGCTGGACGTCAGCCGGTTGGCGGCGACGGCGGCTCGGGAGAAGCTGCGGGTCGCGCGGGACTGCTTCACCCAGCAGGCCGCCCTGCTCAAGGACGTGCTGCAGGCGCAGGCGGTCGCGTCGGACGCCGTCCGCCAGTATCACCAGGCGGTGCTGACCGTCTGGTCCGCCCGCGCCGATTTCGAACAGGCGCTGGGGGAGGACTAGGATGCCGCCGTTGCCCGAGAAATCCATGCGGAGAACAATGATGAAATCCATACCTTGCTGGCTCCTGATGATCATCCTGACGGTGATCGGCGCCCTGGCCGGATGTGGCGGCAAGCCCGTGGCGGAGAAACCGTCCACGCCGGTCCGGGTCCAGCCCGTGCAGACCTATTCGACCAGCGGCACCGTGCGCTACTCGGCGGCGATCAAACCGGAGGAGCCGGTGCAGCTCGCGTTCAAGAACGCGGGCTACATCGTGGCGATCCACCGGGTGCGGGGCGTCGACGGCCGGCTGCGCAACGTCCAGGCCGGCGACTGGGTGGCGGCCGGCACGGTGCTGGCGCGCGTGCGGGAGGACGACTACACCGCCAAGGTCCAGCAGGCCCAGGCCCAGGTGGCGGAGGTTCGGTCATCCATCAGCGCCGTCGAATTCCAGTTGGCCGGGGCGAAGGCGACCCAGGCCAAGGCCGCCCTGGACTATGAGCGGGCCGCCAACCTGTTCCACACCCGGAGCCTGACCAAGGCCGACTACGACCGGGCCCGGCAGCAGCTGGACACCAGCCAGTCGCAGGTGGACGCCCTGCAGGCCCAGCTCGAGGCGAACCGGGCCAAGCTGGATCTGGCCAAGGCCCAACTGGACGCGGCGCAAATCGCGTTCGCCGATTGCGCCCTGAAGGCGCCCCGCCGAGGGCAGGTGCTCCGGCGCGACGTGGAGATCGGCGATCTGGCCGGGCCGGGCACGCTGGGTTTCGTGCTGGCCGACACTTTGCGGGTGCGCGCCACCTTCGGCGTCCCGGATCGGACGTTGGCGAAGGTGAAGCTGGGCAACGAGCTGGTCATCACCACCGACGCGCTTCCCGGGCGGGAATTCACCGGACGGATCACCCGGATCGATCCGGCGGCCGATCCGACCACGAGGGTGTTTGAGGTGGAATTGACCCTGCCGAATCCGCGCCAAGAGCTCAAGGTGGGGATGGTGGCCTCCCTGGCGCTGGTCGAAGAGACGGTCACGGAACCCGTGCCCGTCGTGCCGCTCAATGCCATCGTCCGCCCCAAGGGGGACCCGGACGGATTCGCCGTCTTCGTCGTGGAGGACCAAGCCGGCCGGAGCGTGGCCCGTGCCCGCACCATCACGCTGGGCGACGCCTTCGGCAATCTGATTGCCGTCAAGGGGGTCAATCCGGGTGAGCGGATCGTCGTCACGGGCGCCAGCATGCTCGCCGACGGCGAAACGGTCCGGGTGCTGCCCTGAGTGGCGGAGGGGGACGCATGAGCCACGGAAAAACCACCGAAGAGTACGTTCAGCATACCCACAACACCGCCCGGTTCTTCACCGAGACCCGCCAGGTCGCCTGGGTGCTGCTGGTGGCGACGATGGTCTGGGGCGTGTATTCCTATCTGAACATGCCCGAGCGCAAGGACCCCGACATCCCGGTCCGGGTGGCCCTGGCCATCTGCCCCTGGCCCGGCGCGGCCGCCGAGAAAGTGGAAGATCTGGTCACCCGCAAGCTCGAGAAGAAGATCGCCGAAAACTCCAAAGTCACCAAGATCGAATCCATCACCCGGAGCAGCGTCTGCGTCGTCACCATGGAGTTGGACGAGAACATCACTGAACGGGCTAAGGAATTCGACGACATCAAGGGGAAGCTGGACAGCATCACCGACCTGCCGCAGGGCGCCGGCCCCATCCAGTTCTTCAAGGACTACGGGGATACGGCCGCCTTGATGCTGACCGTCGCCAGCCCGAAGGTGGACGAAGTGGAGATCGCCGTGCGGTCCCAGTCAATCGCCCGGGCCATCCGGGAGGCGCGGGCGCAGGCGGCCGCGGCCGCCGGAAAGAAGCGCACAACCATCGTGCTCTGCTTCCCCCAATCGTACGGCACGCGGATCGTCGACCGCAGCATGCTGGAGTTCGAGCGCGAGCTGCGGGAGTCCCAATTCGCTGTGGACCTCCGCCCCATCAAGGGACCGGGTTTCGCCGGCTTTGATTTCGGGTGCACCTACAGCGAGCGCGAACTCAGGGCCATCATCCAGGAACGCATCCGGGCGCGCCTGACCGACTTTCATCCGGATGTCTGGGAACCGCTCGTGGTGGAGAATCCTGATGAGACACGGGCCAAGCTGGCGACCGTTGCCGGCGACAAGTACACCTTCCGGCAGCTCGACGACTACACCGATTTGATCCAGAAAACCCTGCAGACTGTCGAGCCGGTATCCAAGATCGACCGTTCCGGCATCCTGAATGAGCGGGTGTTCCTGGAGTACTCCCAGGAACGGCTGGGCTCCAGCGGTATGCAACAGAGCCAGATCGAGCAGATCCTCAACGCCCGCAACATCATGCTGCCGGGCGGCGTTCTGGAAACCAGCGGCAAGAACATCATGATCAACCCCTCGGGGGAGTTTAAAAGCGAGCAGGAGATCGGCGATGTGATCGTGGGCTCCACCGATGACGGCTCGCCGGTCTACTTGCGCAACGGCGCGGACATTTTCCGCGGCTATGAGAGCCCCCCGTCCTACTTAAATTTCTTCACCATCCGGGACGCCGCCGGACGGTGGCAGCGCTCCCGCGCCATCACCCTATCGGTCCAGATGCGGGCCGGTGAGCAGATCGGCAAATTCGGCGAGGAAGTGGACGGGGCGCTGGGCGAGCTGCGGAAATTGCTCCCACCGGATCTGATCCTGGCCCGGACCTCCGACCAACCGCTGCAGGTCACCGAGAGCGTGGAACTGTTCATGGACAGCCTGTACGAGGCGATCATCCTGGTGGTTCTGGTGGCGCTCATCGGATTCTGGGAATGGCGGTCGGCGGCGCTCATGGCGCTGTCGATCCCGCTGACTCTGGCCATGACCTTTGGGTTTATGCACCTGCTGGGCGTCGACCTGCAGCAGGTGTCCATCGCCTCGCTCATCCTGGCGCTGGGACTGCTCGTCGACGACCCGGTGGTGGCCGGCGACGCCATCAAGCGCGAGCTGGACGCCGGCCAGCCGGGCATCATTGCAGCGTGGCTCGGACCCACGCGGCTGGCCCACGCCATTTTGTTCGCCACCATCACCAACATCGTGGCTTACCTGCCGTTCCTGCTGCTGCCCGGTGACATGGGCCGGTTCGTTTACAGCCTGCCCATGGTCCTGGCCTGCTCGTTGGTGGCGTCGCGGCTGGTCTCCATGACCTTCATCCCGACGCTGGGCTATTACTTTCTGCGTCCCAGCAGAAAGCCGCCCCTGCCCATGGAGGAGCGCCGCAAGAAGGGCTTCGCTGGCTGGTACTGCCGTGTGGGGACGCTGGCCCTGAACCACCGCTGGAAGACGCTGCTGGTTTCGTTCGCCTTCCTCGGCCTGGGTGTGTTCCTGATGACCCGGCTTAAGGATGAGTTCTTCCCCAAGGACCTCTCTTACCTCTCGTTTGTGGACGTGTGGCTGCCGGAGGATGCGCCCATCTCCGCCACCGACGCCGCCGCCCACCAGGCCGAGGCGGTCATCCGGCGGGTGGTGGACGAGTACGGTAAAGCCACCCCCGAGGACGGACGGCCGCGGCAAGTGCTCAAGTACCTCACCACATTCGTCGGCGGCGGTGGGCCGCGCTTCTGGTTCTCGGTGAGCCCCGAGCAGCGCCAGCTCAACTACGCCCAGATCGTCATCCAGGTGGCGAACAAGCGGGACACCATGCCCCTGGTGGCGCCCATCCAGGCAGCCCTGGACGAGGCGCTCCCCGGCGTCCGGGCCGACATGCGTCAACTGGAAAGCGGTCAGCCCATCGGCACGCCCGTCGCCATGCGGATCTCCGGCGAAGACCTCCAGACCCTGCGTGGCCTGGCGGAGCAGATGAAGGAGATCTACCGGTCCCACCCGGCCACCACGCGCATACGCGACGACTGGGGGGCGGAGAGCTTCTATGTGGAGCTGCGGGTGGATCCGGACCGCGCCAACTTGGCCCGGGTATCCAACCTGGATGTGGCGGTTTCCTCCACGTCGGCCATGAGTGGCTACCCGCTGACCACGCTGCGGGACGGCGACAAGCAGATCCCGGTAGTGGCCCGGCTCCGGGCCGACGAGCGCGCCAATTTCTCCGACATCCAGAACCTGTACGTCTATTCGATGACGGGCACGCAGAAGGTGCCGCTGCGGCAGGTGTCGTCCACCGTCGTCCAGATGGAGACGGAGAAGGTTCGCCGCCGCAATCAGTTCCGAACGGTCACCGTGTCCTGCTATCCGGTCGCCGGCCAGCTCGCATCGAAGGTGGTCAAGGACATCTGGCCGAAACTGGAGGCTTTCGAAGAGAACCTGCCCGTGGGCTACAAGCTGGAGGTCGGCGGAGAGAAGGAACAGAAGGACGAAAACTTCGTGGAGTTGCTGGTGATCCTGGCCATCTGCGTCGCCGCCATCTTCCTGGCGTTGGTGTTCCAGTTCCAGAACGCGGTCAAGCCGTTCATCGTGTTCTCGGCCATCCCCTATGGCATGGTGGGCGCCTTTGCCGGCCTGGTGGTCATGGACGCGCCGTTCAGTTTCATGGCCTTCCTCGGCTGCATCAGCCTGATCGGCGTGATCGTGAGCCACGTCATTGTGCTGTTCGACTTCATCGAGGAGAAGCACGCCGAAGGCGAGCCCATGCGCCTGGCCCTGCTCGATGCCGGCATCATCCGACTGCGGCCGGTGCTCATCACCGTGGGTGCCACGGTGTTCGCTCTCTTCCCCCTGGCCATGCACGGCGGTCCGCTTTGGGAGCCCCTCTGCTATGCGCAGATCGGCGGCCTGACCGCGGCCACGTTCATTACCCTGATTCTGGTGCCGGTGATCTACTCCATCGTGGTCCTGGACCTGAAGCTGGTCAAATGGGAGGGTCCCACCGAGTAGCCCCGGATCGAATCAGCCTCGGCCGCCGCATGAGACAGGACATCCAACATGAAACAGGACATCCAACAATTGAGTAGATTGGCATGAAACAGGACATCCAACAATTGAGTAGATTGGAAAACAGCAATTGGACATCCAACGATTGAGCAGAATGGTGAAGCTTGGTCTATGGGGAGGAATGTTCTGTCAATAGCTCTTGATGAAAGAGGACATCCAACAATTGAGTAGATTGGAATAATAGATGGCATGAAACAGGACATCCAACAATTGAGTAGATTGGTGAAACAGGACATCCAACAATTGAGTAGATTGGAAAACAGCAATTGGACAGCAATTGGACATCCAACGATTGAGCAGAATGGTGAAGCTTGGTCTATGGGGAGGAATGTTCTGTCAATAGCTCTTGTGATGAAAGAGGACATCCAACAATTGAGTAGATTGGAATAATAGATGGGATGCCCTTATCTTCTAGACACTCGAAGTGTCAGGCCGAGAACAAGGAAGACAGGGGCCCTTTAACTTGTCGGAACTCACAGTGATAGATTGGAGTTGTTCAAACTATTGTTGAGGCTTCCGGACATGCGCCACATGAGCGGGGTGAATTCAGCAGCGTCCGGCAGGCCGCGATTCCGTGAAACCATCGCCGACCGGCTGTTTCGGCCAGCGTCGCCACTGTGTCTGGTCGTCCGACGAACCGGCGGAAATATCTCTCGTATCCGCTCACAGCTTCCATCCAATTTGCCGGTTCCAGCCCCAGTCGCTCCATGATGGGTGCCAATTCTCGTGGGATTACGCCAGGTTTGTCCGGGCGGGCCACTCGACCCGCTGTGTCCAGCAGTATCAGGTATTCATATAAGGTCAGCCGCCGGAATACTCCCTGCCGCTCGGTGGAGTCTGTCAGCGGGCACAACCAGTCAGTCATCGATCCCTCCACTGCGAACGTTTTGTTCCAGACTGACGGCGGTGTCTGTTGCCCGGCAATCCTCTGCTGAGCGGAGGTGTAGGCGCTTGCTTCTGGTGTTGTCGCCAATCCCGCGCGGATCGGGTTCAGGTCCACATACACCATGGCCGTCAGCACCGCGGCTTCATCCGCGAGGGCGCGGCACTTGAACCGTCCTTCCCAGAACCGCCCCTTGCACCCGTCTTCGCGGTTGGCCCGGCGGGCGATGTACTCGTCCAGACAGCGCATGAACCAACTCAAACTGGACAACCTCTGGCGCAGCACCTCCACCCGCCCCCGCTGACGCAACACCGCGGCGATGTCGGCGCCCGATGGTTGTGACTCCTCAGTTTGGCGCATTCGTTTGGATGGGAACAGAATCAACCATCGGCAGACCACCTCCTGATCCGTCCAGCTGCGCACGAGCTCAGGCAGGGTTCGCAACAGCGTGTGCAAATGATTGTTCATGATCGCATAGCCCAACACATCGAGGGCGAAGATCATGGCCAGGAAGGCCAGTCGCTCCCGAATCCAGTCCTTCCGATGGTCGTAGTTCCGGCCACTGACTTCGTCCTGCCCGCACAGCCAGGCCTGCCGCACGCAACGGGCGGTGCAGTGGTATGCCCCCGCCACTCCTTCTGGCGCAATGTCGCGCCTGGCGATCGTCATGGGTCACCTCCAGAAAAGATGCTCTTACCCATACAAACGATCGAGTTGGCTGCTGTTCGGGTTTTTCTAAAAAAAGTGGAAAAAAGTGGATGTCCTGTTCTGCTGGAAAAAAGTGGATGTCCTGTTCTGCTGCTGTTCTGCTAGCCTGTTCTACTAATCTGCGCAATCCTTCACACTGCGAAGCGAGGAGGATGCTTATTTGGGTGTCCAACAATGCGTTAACTGGTGTCTGAAGACATCTAAAGATACGGTTGGTTGTCCAAATAATCAAATACAACCTGGTATGTAAATAATATGAAGCCAACATTTTACGGATGGTCTCGGACTGTCTTGCTGTTGCATTATCACGAGCGCAAGCTGTTGAGTGAATGTCCAAAACGCATTTGCGTCCATGATTTTCAATCATTGGATGTCAGAGGTTCCCACTATTCTTGGATGTCCTATATTCTGTCACCCGGTGCCCGGTCGAACGCTAATTGGGATGTACGGGATTATGCAACATGAGAAACTTGGGTGTCCTGTCCTGCCGGTTTTGCCGTCCCTCCGGTTCTGTCCCCACCGCGGCTCGCAGCGTCGGCATCAGCCAGCCCGATCTCGCACGGAAATTTGGAAATGTGTTCCAAACGGCAGATCCCCAAGGTGCCTCCTGCTGGCGGTAGCATCCAGCTGTCGACCGTCCGTCCGTTACTTCCTAGGCTTCCAAGGCTTGAAAATGGAAATGAACAGCGTGACGATCAGCACTGCCAACTGAACGAGGCCAAACACAAAATTCATCTGTTGATTGAATAGGTAGTCCGGACGAACCAGCGATTCCGCTCCGTATTCCCCGGAGATATTCATCATGGCGGTTTCCCAAGGACCGAGGAAGAAGGTTCCGAACAGGATGGCGACGACGGTGACGATCCACTTGACGGTCAGCCACGTGTGCTTGAAAACCCCCCAGTTGCTGAACAACGAGTAGACGAGGCCTGTCAGTAGACAGCCGAAGGCGCCGGGGATGACAATGACGACCATGTCCACATGATGGATGCTCTGGTTGATCCCATACACCACACCCCCGTCCGTGATGCCATCCTTCAGGAAGTACAGCAGGGTAAGGGCGACGGCGCCACCGATCCAGCAGCAGACGGCGACCAGATGGAATCCCTTCAGCCATTTGAGGCCGGTCGCAGTGAGTTTCACCATTGCGCTTCCCGATTCACGTCTACACTTTGACTTCGAACTGGGTGATTATAGTTCAATTTTCACGGAAAACAGCAACGATCCGCTCGCCATTCGGCCGGCGAGAGAATCAGTCCGACTCCGGAATTTGTCGATGCAGGGATAGGAGATCGACGGCGGAGATGCGACCATCACCGTCAGTGTCCCCTCCGGAACCGGCCGTAGGCGGCACGGTGACATTGGCGGCGATGGTGTGGGCCAGCCAGGCCCGGTCGTCCACCGTTAACCGACCGTCGCCATCGATGTCGTACCGGCTGGGCATCTGGAGAACGAGCCGGGAGGGGTGCGCCGCGTCGTGATGCACTGAGTTCGCGGCCACGAGCAACGGGCCGTCCTCATACATTGCCCCGCCGTCGTTACGATTGCGGTCGAAGTGGGGGTAGTCGGCCGAGGCGATCACGATCCGCAACCGGTGGCCGGCTGGTAACGTCAGGGCCAGGTTCTGCAACGGCACCGTGACCAGGTAGGCCGCCCCGGGGGTCATCAAAACTTCGGTGGCGTAAGAATCGCGGAAGCGCATCCGCCGGATACCTTGAGCGAGGATGAAGGACCGGCCGTCGAGGTAGACATCGGTCAGCCGGATGGCAAAGTCGGTATCCGGCCGGTCGGAGGACACCCACAGTTGGGCGTCAACCCGGCCGTTGAGGCGCAAGGGACGATTCAGCACCGGCGTGGAGTATACCCGCACGTCCGGCCGTGTTTCGATCTCAAGCCCGATATCCACCGGGCCGGCGACGACGTCCGGGTCGAACGGGGCGAAGCGTGAACCGCCGAGGGCTGGCGTCGGATCATCCGGATCGTAGATGAAGGTGTCGGCGCCGCCATCCGCCGGAGGAGTGGCTGAGTCGAGCCCTCCGCCTGGCTGCAGGTACAGCACCAGCTCCTCCCGGGCGATGTCCGTCCAGGAGTCGGCCGCCCGCCAGGCGCTTTCGCCCAACTGGTAATAGCGGACCACCGGTTCCATGTCCCAGCCGTTGGCGAGGCTCCGCAAGTGATGATCCCAGAAGCGCAGGGTGAGCGCGTCGTGAACGCCTACCGCGTCGGGGAACGACAGTTCCCCCTGCTCGGCCTGGTTCATGCCGCCGTGAATCCACGGACCGACGAACAGGTGGTGCAGGTCCCGGACGGCGGGATCGCTCCGTGCGCGAAGCGCCTCGAACGCGGCGAGGATGTCATCGGGAAAATGGTCGAACCAGCCCGTGGCTAGGAGTATGGGCACGGCGGTCTCGGCGGCCAGGTCGCTCTGTGCCGCGGCCACCTGCCAGAACAAGTCATCCTGCGGATGGGCCAGGATGAGGTCGGGATCGGCCAGGCCCAGCCGGGCCATGGACTCGACATGCTCCTTGCGGTAGTCGCCGCCGTAGTAGTAATCCGAGTACGTGGTCAGGAAATCCTTGGCGTAGGGGGCACAGCAGACCAGGTGGGGCGGACGGTGTCGGGCGGTCAGGAACTGGATGTGGCCGAGTGCCGAGTGGCCCCAGGTGCCCACCCTGCCGTTGCACCAGCCTTGGGCGGCGATCCATTCCACGGCGTCATAGCCGTCGAGACCTCGGTCATAGCCCGGAACGGCTGCGGCGGCGGAGCTGTAGAAACCCCGCCAGTCCAGTATCACGTAGTTGTACGCCGGGTCGTAGGGGAACGTGACACCGCCGGTCTCCGGAGGCAGGACGGCCTGCCATCGGTAGAGGTTTTTGTTGTATGGGGTCTGGATCAGGATCACCGGTCTGGGTGGCCCGAGCGTTCCATCAAAGTAGACGTCGGCGGCCAAGAACTGCCCGTCGCGAACCGGAATGGACAGCGGCTGGTACGCGAATTGTCCATCAACGGCCAAAGCGGGAAATCCAGCCACTAACAGCACCGCCAGCAGACGCCACAAACGGGTGACACACCCTTGAACCATCTCAACCTTCATCCGTTGGCTTGAATCTCTCCAGTCGTCCGGACTGCACACCACAACATCCCAACGGCGTGCTTTCAATTGAACCCGCAGGATCGGATGGAGTTTCAATATTTTGGATTCGGGTCAAACTGAACATCTGATTATCCGATCATTCAAATCGATAAAAAACAGGCGACAAAAAACAGAACACCCAAACGTTCAGGCAGTCAATAGTGCGCAAAAGACAAAAAACAATAAACAGGAAACGGAAAGCAGAACACCCAAATATTCAAGCACCCTAATCGAGACAAATCCAAGGGGTGTCCGGTGGCCGGCCAGGATCTGTTGGAGCTGTGGAGGATGATGAAGCGCGGAAAACATGGATGTCCTGTTCTGGAAAACGTGGGTGTCCTGTTCTGATAGGAAAAATGAACATGAAAACAGTGAGTGTCCTACTCTTGTCCTGTTCTTATCCTGTTCTTATCCTAATTGTTATCCTACTCTTATCCTACTCTTATGCTGTTCTTGTTGAGTGAGAAAGCAGGACATCCAAACATTCAGGCGCCCGAACCGAGACAAATCCAAAAGTAGTGTCCGGCGGCCGGCCAGGATCTGCTGGAGTTGTGGAGGATGATGAAGCGTGGAAAACATGGGTGTCCTGTTATCTCCTGTTATCACGCTGTTCTTATGGTCGCTGATTGGATGTCTCGTTGTCCCATCTGTTCCGGAACGATCGTTCATGTAGATGGCAGGCAGGTGGTCCGATGCCTGCATTATTCCCCCCCACCGTGATAATTCAGGTACAATAATTTCATCACTATAAATCACCGGCAAAGCCGATGAGTTGCGTGAAGTCCTGGCTCAGGAGGCATCATGGTGGATCGTATCGATGGCGGGGCGCAGGATCCTTCCAGTGTGGACGGGTTGAATGCCCAAGCGGAGCCGGGTGGTTTGTCTCCCTTGACCACGGTCCAGCAGGATGAATCCCTGTTGGCTCAGGTGGCGGAGCGCCTGAACCTACCGGAAGCCTCGCTGCGGGAGGCCAATCCCGGTGTCGGGCTTGCGGGTGAAGTGACCGCCGGCCAGGAACTCCGCCTGCCCCGGCTGACGGCTCCGGTAACCGACCCGGGCGCGTCGGATTCGCCGACCATCAAGCACGAGCATATCGGGGATAAACGGTGGCAGGGCAACGTCTGGGAAGCAAAGCTGTCAGCTCGTTTGTCCGGAACGGAGTCCGGACCGGTGAATACCGGAACCGGCTTCGAAGACCCGCTGACGGCCTTCCACGATTCTACCGCGGGTTTCGAGGATCCGCTGACGGCCCGCCCCAAGCTCGGCTTTGAGGATCCCCTGACGGCCTTTCCCAAGGACCCGGCTGGCTTCGAGGACCCGCTGACGGCCCGCCCGAAGCTCGGTTTCGAGGATCCGCTCACGGCTTTCCCCAAGTCTCCGGCCGGCTTCGAAGACCCGTTGACGGCTCGTCCGAAAATCGACGCGAATTTCGAAGATCCGCTGACAGCGATGGACGCGCCGAA
>JAAYUB010000059.1 GCA_012517875.1 Acidobacteriota bacterium
CACGTGCTGGAGAAGATCGACGGCCAGCCGCTCACCGCGGGGATCGACTACAGCCGGCTCCTGAACCGGAAGGCGGGCAAGACCACCCTGCTGTCGGTGTACGACCCGGCCGCCGGCACCCGGTGGGAGGAGACGGTGAAGCCCATCGCCGCCGGCGCGATGCAGGAGCTGCTCTACCAGCGCTGGGTGAAAAACCGCCGAGACGAAGTGGAGCGGCTGTCCGGCGGGAAGATCGGCTACGTGCATGTGCGGGCCATGAACGACCCCAGCATGCGCACCGTGTTCGAGGAGGCGCTGGGCCGCCACGTCGGCACGCAGGCGCTGATCGTGGACACCCGCTTCAACGGCGGCGGCAACATCCACGAGGAGCTTTCCGACTTCCTGAGCGGCCGCAAGTACTTCGACATCATCCCCCACGGCCAGTACATCGGCTCGGAGCCGTACGACAAGTGGACCAAGCCCTCCATCGTGGTGATGGGCGAGGGGAACTACTCCGACGCGCACCTCTTTCCGGTCGCCTACAAGCTCAAGGGCGTCGGCAAGACCCTGGGCATGCCCGTGCCGGGAACCGGCACGTTCGTCTGGTGGGAGGCGCAGATCGACCCGACGCTGGTCTTCGGGATCCCCATGGGCGGCTGGCGCACCCCCGACGGCAAGTTCTGCGAGAACAACCAGCTCGAGCCCGACATCCGAGTGCGCAACGAGCCGGGCGTCATGAGCGCCGGGCGCGATCAGCAGCTCGAGGCCGCGGTGGCGGAGCTGCTGAAGCAGTGAATAGTGAGCAGTGAACTGTTAGGAGTACGAAGCTTGTTGTTTTCGTAATTCGTGCTCGTAATTCGTAATCGTAACCGAGATTCGTAATCGTGATCGTGATCGAGGCTCGGGGCTGGAGGCTCGGGCCTCGTTCCCGATCAGCGTACATCAGCCTTCGGGTCTAGCGGCTCATGGTTCGGCTCTTGCCCCCAACGATCAACCATCACCAATCAACAGTATCGGATCGTGCCGATACAAAAGGCCGCGTTCAAGGTACCTCGCGGCCTCCGGCCGCAAGTTCCATCTGCAAGATGGTGGGGACTCCGTTGTTCAACTTGGGGGAGTTCCGGTGGCAAGAGGTGGAGAATCCAGATGGCAGGACGGTGATCTTCCGGCGGTGCCATAGGCGGATTTTGGCTGGTGCGTGACGAATGCGGCATCAGACCGCATGATCTGACCGTGGTTGAACTCGCGCGCGGCAGCAGCGCGAGGTACATCGGGCCGCGGTCGGCGAACGCGGCCTGCCACGGTGACCGCGCCCCGGAGCGGGCGCGGGGAGCCGGCACCACAGATAGCGTTCATCATACGGCGTGCCAGAAGTGTCCAGGAAGCGGCGGTATTCTTCCTGGAAGGTCTCCTGCCGATGGTGTTCTTCCTGATGTTCAATGTGGTGCCGGACCGCCTCCCGCCGGTCCGGACTTACGGTGAACGCGCCGTACCCTTCCTGCCAGGCGAACTCCGGACGGTGCAGCGTCTCGTGCACCCACTCGGACGCGCCCCCCTTGAGGTCGCGCAACAAGTCGGCGATGCGGTGGGTGGCTTTGAAGTCCATGAGCACATGGGCATGGTCTTCGACCCCGCCGACCGACACCGGGACCGCGCCCAGCGACCGGACGCGCCCGCCCATGTACTCGTGCAGGCGGTCGCGCCAGTCGGGGGTGATCCACGGCTGGCGGTTCTTGGTGCTGAAGATGGCATGAACGAACAGACTCAGATGGGTGGATGGCATGACGGACTCCCTTCCACAGGTTTTACTATTAACGGACGAGAATCCAAGTGTTCAGGATGGGCCGACGATTCGTTCGGATCGGGTGGGGACAATCTTCCTCGCGCCGCCTCCGGGGCGCGGCACGATCTTTCCAATGATTCGCTTTCCGGTGGCTGCGGCCGGCCTTTCAGGCCCGGCCTGGCCACCGGCTAATATCCCCGCCTCCCTTCGGGATGCGGATCGCGGCGACGAGCCGAATGA
>JAAYUB010000060.1 GCA_012517875.1 Acidobacteriota bacterium
ACGCCGACGGCGGTGTGGTCGGCACGCGCACCGTACCTGTCCCCGCCAACGGCAAGTTTGTGGGACTGCTGACCGGCGCCTCGTTGTTCCCCGGCGTGACCGAGCTGGAAGGCTTCGTGAAGATCACCGCGTCCCAGCCCATGGCGGCCGCCGCCCTGCGGATCGAGGGCCGGTTGTTCTCCACCCTTCCCGCGGTGCACGACATCCTGCCGTGGCGGAACTCCCACATCATCTACGTGAGCCCGATCATCGGCCAGGATTCGGTCTATGACGGGTCGTTCCTCCGGCCGTTCAAGACCATCCGGAAGGCGCAGACCGTCGCCGACCGGGGCTGGACCATCTACCTGCTGCCCGGGCTTTACAGCGAGGACAGCGGCGAGGATTTCCCCATCTATCTGAAGTACTGTGTCCTGATCCGGGGCGCGGACGCCCGCTCCGTCTTTATCCTAGGCGGCAGCACGTCGTCCGGCCCCGCTGAGAGTTGCGCCGTGACAGGCGAGAACCGGGGGCTGATCGCCGACGTGACCATCATGAACCCGCATGGGCACGGCATCTACGCCGATACCACCATCGGCGTGAACGATTGTCGGTTTCTGCACTGCGCCGGCACCGGGATCAAGCTGATCGGCGGGCGGACCGTCATCACGGACTGCACGCTGACCGGCAACACCATCGGCGTGTTCGTCGGGGCGGAAGCGGACCCGGACCTGGGCGGCGGGCTGTATTACGGCACCGGCGGCAACGTGCTGATGGGCAACCACCACTGCGACCTCTTCATCGAGGACAAGTGCACCATCGGACTCCGCTTCAACAGATGGGACAGCGCGTTCCCCAGCTGGGGCACGGTCTGTGAGGGAGGGGTGGACATCGCCTCACCCACCGGGGTTTTTTACGACCATTGATGGGCGCTCGCCGGGCGGACACGTCCGCCTGGAGTGGCGATGATCCTGCGGACGGCAGGCGGGGCAGGGGGGCGGCGGCGGCGCGTAGGGCCGGCCGTCGCACAGCCCATGACTCAGGGCAACACGCGCAACGCCGCCCAGTGGGCGGCGATCAGCCAGACCAGCCGGAGGAGCAGCGCGGCGCACAGGGCCAGGATCAGCCCCCGGATCCGGCGTTCCCGGGCCCGGTCGCCCCGGGGCAGGCCGTAGCTGCCGTAAGCGGCCACGACGTCGGCCACGCGGCGCCGGCCGCGCGCCACTTCCACGAAAATCGCGGCATAGGTGGCGAACGAGACCGCCACGAAGCCGGTCATCACCCAGAGGGCGTCGCGTTGCAGCGGCTCGAGGTCGAAGGCGTAAGCGAAGAACGCGACCATCTCGGCGAACACCGCGGCTTTGCCCCAGAAGTTGGGCACGACGGGCACACGCTCCCGGCGGGAGATGAGCCAGCCGCCCAGGGCGATGAGGCCATCCTTGACGTACAGCAGGACCATGGCCCACGTGGGGAAATCGGTGTACAGGACCAGGGCCGCACTCAGGACCAGCGCGCAGATCTTGTCCGCGGCCGGATCCAGCACCTTCCCCAGATCCGACACCCGGCCCAGCCGGCGGGCGGCCAGCCCGTCGAAAAAGTCGCTCAGCGCCACCCAGCCGACCAGGACCAGGAGCAGCAGCCGGTGGGAGCCGGCCATGGCATACACCATGAACGGCAACACCGCCACGCGGCTGGCGGACAGAGCGTTGGGCAGATTGAGCCAGGCGGGCATCAGCGGATGAGCCCCTGGTCCAGCATCCGCCGGATGATGGCCAGGGTGTTGTAGGTGCAGCGCGGCACGTCGGCCAGGATCTTCGCCAGACTGGCGCCTTCGGTGATTTTCATCCAGATCAGCAGGGCGCTGTCGAGCGTCTCCTCGTCGTCCCAGTCCAGGGTGGGGCGCGTCGGCCGGAAGACCTGGGTGAAGTCGGAGATCTCGGCGGTGAACACCAGCAGTTCATCCTTCATCCGCATGGCTTCCAGCAGGAGATTCATGGGACTCTTTTCTATGGGCGTCTCGAAGTTCAGGGAGTCCACCTGCTCGCCCCGGAAGATGAACTCACCGGTCAGGTCGTGTTGGAAGATCTGGTAGAAAGCCTCTTCGCCCTCCAGGACCCCGATCTTGGCATACAGCACCTTGCCGGCGGCGAACACCACCTCGGCCCGGCGCTTGTCGGGCGTCTCGATGACCATGACGCCGTTCTGGCCCGAGTTGATCAGTGTCTGCATCACGGTGGCGACGTCGAAGTACTGCAGGCTGCCCCGCAGCTCCTTGCCCGCCTGGCTGGACGCCAGCTTCGTGTCGGCGCTCTCCAGCCGGCAGGCCAGCAGCTCGCAAAGCCGCCGGAGGAAGAAGTTGTTGCTCAGGATGAGCTCCTCGTAGGCCTCCGGCGGGATCTCGAGCAGTTCGGCCTGCTGCGGCACCCGGGCCGAGGCCGAGCGGGGACGGCCGGTGATCAGGGCCATCTCCCCCAGGCACTCGCCGGTGGTGAGGTAGGCGACCACGGCGGGGGGCGCGTCATTGGGCTTGGCTTTCTGGATCTCCACCACGCCGCCGCGGATCACAAACAGGCTGAACCCCTGTTCACCTTCGCGGAAGAGCAGTTCGCCCGGTCCCAGGCGGCGAATGATGCCGCGGCGGTACACGTCCTCCAGCAGGGAATCGGGCAGCCCTTTGAACAGCTCGGATTGCTTCAGGAATTGAATGTCACTGCTCATCGCCACCTCCGGGGATCGCGAGGTGCAGTTCGCGGAGCTGGTCGGGCGCCACCGCCGACGGCGACCCGGACATCAGGCACATCGCCGAGGTGGTCTTGGGGAACGGGATGACATCCCGGATCGATTTGCCGCCGGCCAGCACCATGACAAGCCGGTCAAGGCCGAGGGCGATGCCGCCGTGGGGCGGCGTCCCGTAGCGCAGCGCCTCGAGGAAAAAGCCGAACTTCTCCTGGGCCTCGGCCGGACCGATGCCCAGGGTGCCGAACACCTTGCGCTGGACATCCTCGCGGTGGATCCGGATGGAGCCGCCGCCGATCTCGGTGCCGTTGAGCACCAGGTCGTAGGCTTGGGCCAGCGCCGCCGCCGGATCGGCGTACGCGGGATCCGCCGGCGCGGTGAAGGGGTGGTGGCAGGCGTAGTACCGGCCGTCGGCCGCGTCGTACTCGAACATGGGAAAGTCCACCACCCAGAGGAAGCGGAAGTCGCGGTCGTCGAGCCAGCCTTCGCGTCGCGCCACGTGGAGGCGAAGGGTGCCCAGCGCCTCGCTCACGGTCTTGTAGGGGCCGGCCACGAGGACGACCAAGGCGTCGGCGGCGCCGGCCGCCGCCTGAAAGGCGCGTGCCTTCACGCCGTCAGGGACGGCCGCCGGCAGCGAGGACTTCCATGTGCCGGTGTCGGGCCGGATCCAGGCCAAGCCGGCGGCGCCGCAGGCCTTGACGACGTCCTGCAAGCCGTCCATGTCCTTGCGGGAGTACTTCGCGCCGCCGGGGATGGCCAGGCCGCGGACGCAGCCGCCCTCGGCGACGATCCGCGCGAACACGGCGAACGGCCCGTCGCGGAAGCAGTCCGACAGATCGTGGATCTCCATCCCCGCGCGGACGTCGGGCCGGTCGGAGCCGTAACGGTCCATCGCGTCGCGGTAGGACATCCGCGGGAACGGCGCCGGCACCTCGACGCCCGCCAGGCGGAACACCTGCTGCATCATGGGTTCCAGCAGGGCGATGATGTCCTCCCGCGTGACGAAGCTCATCTCGATGTCCACCTGGGTGAACTCGGGCTGGCGGTCGGCGCGCAGGTCCTCGTCGCGGAAGCAGCGCACGATCTGAAAGTAGCGGTCCTGGCCGGCGATCATGAGCAGCTGCTTGAACAGCTGCGGCGACTGGGGCAGGGCGTAGAACTTGCCGTGGTGGATCCGGCTGGGCACGAGGTAATCGCGGGCGCCCTCGGGCGTCGAACGCGTCAGGAAGGGCGTCTCGAGCTCCAGGAAGCGCTGCGCGTCGAGGTATCGCCGGATCTCCAGGGCCACCCGGTGCCGCAGGACCAGGTTCGCGGTCATGGGCGCGCGGCGCAGATCGAGGTAGCGGTACTTCAGGCGCAGCTCCTCGGAGGCCCGGACCTCGTCCTGGATCTCGAAGGGGGGCAGCTCCGCCGGGCTGAGCACCTCGAGCTCGTCGGCCACCACCTCCACCCGGCCCGTGGGCATGTGCGGGTTAACGTTCTCCGGCGTGCGGGCGGCGACCTGGCCCCGGACGCGGATGACGAACTCCGACCGCAGGGCGGCGGCCCGCTCATAGAGCGCCGCGTCGCGGTCCCGATAGAACGTCACCTGGCAGAGGCCGTACCGGTCGCGCAGCTGCAGGAACAGCAGGCTGCCGAGGTCGCGCTGGGCATGCACCCAGCCCGCCAGGGTCACGTCCCGGCCCACGAGCTCGAGGTCGGGTTCGCCACAGGTGTGCGTGCGCAGGCTCATTGCGTCACTCCTTCTCGGCGGGCTGCTGCCGGAGGACGGCCTCCAGTTCGGTCAGGGGCACCAGGATCTGCTCGCCGGTGATCAGGCTCTTCAGGGCGGCCTGGCCGGCTTCGGCTTCCGCGTCGCCGATGATCACCACACGGGGCACGCCCAGCCGGTTGGCGTGGCGCAGGTGGCTCTTCAGGCTGCGGTCCTGGAAGTCCTGGCTCACCGCAAAGCCTGCGCGGCGCAGCCGGGCGGCCGCCACCTGGGCCAGTTCCTGGGCCGTCTCACCGAGCGGCGCCAGGTGGACGTCCGGAACCGGCCGCGAACCGGCGCGCACCGCCTCGGGCAGGGCCAGCACGAAGCGATCCAGGCCGAGAGCGAAGCCGAAGCCGTGAGTGGGCGGCCCCCCCAGTTGCTCCACCAATCCGTCGTAGCGGCCGCCGCCGAGCAGCGAATTCTGGGCGCCCAGGGCGCCGGAGGTGATCTCGAAGGTGGTCTTCACGTAGTAATCCAGCCCGCGGACCATTCGGGGATTTTCGTGGTACGCGATCCCCAGCAGCCCCAAGTGCTTTTTGAGCCGCTCGTGGTGCGAGCGGCACGGCGGGCACAGGTACTCGAGAATGCTCGGCAGGGTGTTGATGGTGTCCTGGCAGTCCGGGTTCTTGCAATCCAGCACCCGCAGGGGATTGACGGCGATCCGGCGGACGCAATCGGCGCAGAGGCGACCGGCCGCCGCCTGCTCCCGCTCCTGCAGCACGGCCAGGAAGGCCGGCCGGCAGGTGGGGCAGCCGATGGAGTTGATCCAGAGGCGGGTGTCGCCGATGCCCAGCCGGTCCATCAGCAGCATGAGCATATCGATGACCTCGGCTTCGACGCCGGGGCTGTCGGGGCCGAGCACCTCGGCGCCGATCTGGTAGAACTGGCGGTAGCGGCCCTTCTGCGGCCGCTCGTAGCGGAACATGGGGCCGGCATAGTACAGTTTACGGGTCCCGCCGTCCTTGTAGAGCTGGTGCTGGATGTAGGCGCGCACCAGCGAGGCCGTTCCCTCGGGGCGCAGAGTCAGTGACTGGTCATTGCGGTCGGTGAAGGTGTACATCTCCTTCTCGACGATGTCGGTGGTGTCGCCGATCCCGCGGGCGAACAGCTCGGTCACCTCGAAGATGGGCAGTCGCAGCTCCTCGAAGCCGTACCGGTCGAAGATGGCGGCGCTCTCCCGCTCCACCAGGTGCCACAGGTGGATCTCGTCGGGGAGGATGTCACGGGTGCCCCGCACGCAGGTGATCATGAAGCACCTCGAAGGGTGGAATCCGAAAGCTGGTATTGTATAGGAAACAATGGGAAAAAACAAATAGCGGCGTCCGGACTGGCCGGTGCTAGTTCACCACCCAGCCCTTTTCCCGCTCGACGAACGACACCCCGTGCATTTCACCGTTCTTCCAAACGATGGCGATGATGCCCTTCACCTTCTTGCGGCCGAACGACAGGTTGACTTCGTACTCCCGGCCCACCTTGAACTCAATGGGCGGGTTGTCCGCATCCTCGAACGAAAAGCGGAAACCCTTGCGCGACACGTTCTCCGCGATGATGGCCACCGAACGGATGGTGTCCTGCTCGTCCATGAACTCCATGGTCATGGGCACCCGGATGGACACCCGCCCTTCCTTCCGTTGAACCTTCCAGTTGTTCGACATACGAGAATCCAGTGAGTTGGAGTTTCAGCCGATCGCTTTCGCCGCCGTTCCTTCTCCGATCTCAGATGAGTTCCGCCGGAGAAAGATTCCGGACAGCCAACTGCAACCTGTCCGAGAGCGGTTCGCCGGAGTCCCCGCCATTCCCGAAGGTGACGCCGCGACATCACCTACAGCCCAGCGCTTGTAAAAAGCATTATATCACAACTGCGGGTGTGGTAAGAAAACCTGCCGGCTTGACCCGACACTTTCTGTGACCGGGGAGCGGATCATTGGGCTGGCCGCTCGCGGCGGGGTCGGTGTGATTTCTGATTTATTGCCGGTCAAAAATTGGATAGACTGAGAAGTCGACAACTCCGGATTCCGAGGGAGGTGACCCGTGGCCAACGCCAAACTGTACGTTGGGGCTTCGCTGGACGCACCCGGCGGCGCGCCCAAGGGACCCTGGCATTACGATCCCGACGATCTGACCACTCATGGCCTGATCGTGGGCATGACCGGCAGCGGCAAGACCGGCCTGGCCCTGGTCCTGCTCGAGGAGCTGCTGCTGCAGCGGATCCCGCTGGTCATCCTCGATCCCAAGGGCGACCTGGCCAACCTGTGCCTCCAGTTCCCCGGGTTCGAGGCGACGGCGTTCGCCCCCTGGGTCTCGGCGGCCGAGGCGCGCCGGCGCGGGTGCGAGCCGGCCCAATTGGCGGCGGAGACCGCCGCCTCGTGGCGCGACGGGTTGGCCAAGTGGACCGTCGCGCCCGAGCGGCTGAACCAGCTCCGGGAGCTGGCCGCCTTCCGCGTCTTCACCCCCGGCTCGTCCGCAGGCGAGCCGCTGAACGTCCTGAGCATGCTCCAGCCGGATCGCGGCGACCTGGCCGATCCGGAGCGGCGCGCCGACCGCGTCAGCGGCGCCGCATCGGCCTTGCTTGGGCTGGTGGGGATCGAGGCCGATCCGATCCAGAGCCCCGAGCACATCCTGCTCGCCAACATCCTGGAGTTTTTCTGGAGCCAGGGGCACGAGGTGACGATGGAGTCGCTGCTGGGCGCCATCCAGTCGCCGCCCGTGACCAAACTGGGCATCTTTCCGGTGGACGAGCTGTATCCGCCGGTCCAGCGGCGCAAGCTGGCCATGACCCTCAACGGCATCGTCGCCGCCCCCTCCTTCGCCCTGTGGCGCCAGGGTTCGCCCCTGGCCATGGACGCGCTGCTGGCCGAGCGGAGCGGCCGGGTGCCGTGCAACATCTTCTACCTGGCCCATCTGAGCGACGCCGAGCGGATGTTCGTCGTCGCTGCGGTGCTCAACGAGATGGTCGCCTGGATGCGGCGCCAGCAGGGCTCCGACGCCCTGCGCGCCCTCCTCTACTTCGACGAGATCGCCGGCTACGCGCCGCCCTACCCGCGCAACCCGGCCGCCAAGGGACCGCTCATGACCCTGCTGAAACAGGCGCGGGCGTTCGGTGTGGGCGTACTGCTGGCCACCCAGAACCCCGTGGACGTGGACTACAAGGGACTCACCAACATGGGCACCTGGTTCATCGGCCGCCTCCAGGCCGAGGGCGACAAGGCCCGCCTCCTGGACGGCCTCGAGCTGGCCGGCGGCGGGCCCGGCCGCGCCGACACCGACGCGGCCATGTCGGCGCTCCAGAAGCGGCAGTTCCTGGTGAAGAACGTCCACGAAGCGGAACTGGCCTTCATCACCACCCGCTGGGCCATGAGCTACCTGGCCGGCCCCATGAGCCTGGCCAACGTGGCGGCGCTGTACACGACGGGTGTGCTGCAGAAGCCGTCCGTTGCCGGCCCGGTTCCGGCGCCCGCCGCGGCGGCCGGAGTGGCCGCGCCGCCGGCCGCAGAAGCGGCACCGGCGGTCGCCGGGCCGCTTGCACCCGCCCCGTTTGCCCCCACTGTCTTGGAGGGAGACCTGCCGGCCGAGCCGCAGATCTTTCCGTCATGGCCGCGGGTGTACCTGGCGCCGGGCTCCGCCCACTACGAGGAGATGAAGAGCCTGTTTCCGAAAATCGCGGTGCCCCAGGCGCTGCCCTTCCGTTACGCGCCGTACGTCCTGGCCCGGGTGAAGGCGGTCTTCGACGAGGAGCGTCACCATTTCTTCGCCGAGCAGGAGTTCTACCGCGCCGCGGGTCCGCTGGATGCCGCCGCGACACCGGTCTGGGAGAATCTGGGCGCCGTCTGGGCCGGCGCCCCGCTGTCGGTGCCGCCCGCCGCCGGTGCCCGCTTCGCTCCGGTGGCGGCCTCGTGGCTGGACCGGAAGGCCGAAGCGGCCCTGACGGAATCGGTGCTCGAGGACGTGTGGCGCGAGGAATCCATCGAACTGCATCGCCACGCCGCCCTGAAACTGGTCTCGCAACCCGGCGAGAGCCGCGATGGATTTGTCGCCCGCTGCCGTGCGGCCGCCGACGACGAGGTCGATGCCAAGGTCCGGACGCTGGAGACTCGCTACAAGCAGAAGCTCAACACGCTGGGCGACCGCCTCCAGCGCGCCCGGATCGAACTGGCCCACAAGGAGCAGGCCCATGCCGCGCGGCGCAACGAGGAGCTGATCAGCGCCGGCGAGAGCATCCTGGGGATGTTCCTGGGGTCGCGCAGCCGGCGGGCGTTCTCCGGCGCCATGAGCAAGCGCCGGATGACCGCCGCCAGCGCGCAGTCGGTCGAGGCTAAATCGCAACTGGTGAAGGATCTCGAGGCGGATGTCGCCGCCATGGAGAAGGAGCTGGCCGAGGGGATCGCCCGGCTGGAGCAGGAGGCGAACCGACGGGTGGAGGAAATCGAAACGCTGCCGGTCCGGCTGGAGAAGACCGACATCCAGGTGCTGGGTTTCACTCTGCTCTGGGTCCCGGTCCGGCCGTAGCCGACCGGTGGAACGATCGGCGGCGGGGGGCGACGCAAGTCATGGTGAGAATGCACTGCGCTTGGTGCAATCGGGAACTGACGGCTCCGGAAAACGGCGTTCCCGATGACGCGCCCGTCAGTTACGGCGTGTGCCCCGACTGTACGGACCGGCTCCTGGTCCACCGGCAGGTGCCCATGCGGGCCTATCTGGACCGGCTGGACGGCCCGGTGTTCCTCGTCGATGACGACGGCCGGATCCACGCTGCCAACACCGCCGCTGGGGACCTCGCAGGTCAGGATCCTGCCGCCCTCGAGGGATTGCTGGGCGGCGACGCCCTGGAATGTCGCCATGCCCGCGAGCCCGGCGGCTGCGGCCGGACCGTGCACTGCCGAAGTTGCGCCATCCGCGGGAGCATCAACGAGACCTTCGCCACGGGACGGGCCCTCCACCGGGTTCCCGCTTATCCGGACGTGAACCGCATCCCTAGCGGCGCCAGGCCGGTGTTCTGGATTTCCACCGAGCGCCTGGGGCCGTCCGTCCTGCTCAAGATCGAGCCGATCCCCCCGGACGAGAGCTGACCGGTCGGTGTCCCGTCCGCGCTCGTCCGGCGCCGGGCCTGGTCATGCTACAATCATCCCGATGTTTTGACGAGGAGGCCGCCATGGGCAACCGCGCGTACGTGGATCCCGACTTGTGCACCGGCTGCACCCTGTGCACGGATCTGTGCCCCGAGGTGTTCGAGATGGACGGCGACGTGGCCGTGGCCAGGCACCCTGACCACGCCGCGCTGGGTGTGACCGCCAGGGCCCAGGAAGCCGCCGACGCCTGCCCCGTCCAGGCCATCACGCTCGATCACGACTGATCCGGCGAGGGAAGGGGGAGAAGCTACCGCCCATCGCACGCGATGTGTGGCGGCGTCCCGCCCGGCCCGGCTCAGCGGTCCGGTTTCGGCCGGCCCGTCGCGGCGAGCACCCGCGCCAGGCGCTCGGCGGCGATCCGGGTGTCGTAGTCTTCCGGCCCCTTCTTGTCGCGGAGCGCCTCGTACGATTCCCGCAGCATCGCCTCGCCTTGCACCCGGTTCCCGGTTAGCCAGAAGTACTCACCCATGTCGTTGCGCACCTGGGCCACCCGCCAGTGATCCGGACCGAAGGCGGTCTCCAGCCGGGCCGCCGCCTCGCGCAGCAGCCGGCCGGCCTCGTCGAGCCGGCCGCGGTCCAGCAGGATCCGGGCCAGTCCCCGCTGCACCACGCTGAACAGCGGGTGCGCCTCCCCGACGGCCTGGCCGAATATGGCCAGCGCCTCGCGGCTGGCCGCTTCGGCCGCTGCGTACTTCCCCTGGCGGTCCAGGTTGGCCGCCAGGTTGTGCAGGGCGGTGGCCACCTCGACGTGGCCGGGCCCGACGGTGCGACGCAGGAGTTCCACCGCCTGGCGGTACAGGCGTTCGGCTTCGGCGTCGTTCCGGCCATCCAGGATGAAACCCAGGTTGTAGATGCTCTTGCCCGTGATGTAGTGGTCCGGGCCCAGGAACGCTTCGTGCAACCGCAGGGCTTCCCGCTGGCACGCTTCGGCTTCCGCCAGTTTCCCCTGGTTGGCCAGAACCGAGGCCAGGTTGTTCAGGCTGTGGGCCAGCTCGGGGTTCTCGTCCCCGAGCGTCTGGCGGAACATGGCGACGGACTCGCGCGCCAGCGGCTCCGCGGCGGCGAACTCCCCCTGTCCCAGCCAAACCACCGCCAGGTCGTTGATGCTTTGCGCCAGCGACGGGTGCGCGCGGCGGTAGACGCGCCGCTTTTCATCCAGCACGCGCTGCATCAGCTCCCCGGCCCGGCCGTAGTCGCCCTGCTCGATGTAGACGTTGGCCAGGTTGTGCCAGTTGTCCAGCACGGCATCGGCCGCGGCCGGCCCGGCGGCCCGGTTGATGGCCACGGCCCGCTCCAGCAGTTCCGTGGCGGGCGCGTATTGGCCCTGCTCTTTGCGGAGCAGCGCCAGCGATTGCAGGATGGCGGCATACCGGGCGTCGTGCGTCAGCCCGCGGGCTTCCATGGCGTGGCGGGCCGCGGTGACTTGCCGCTCGGCCGCGGCCAGGTTGCCCGCCTTGAGTTCG
The DNA here is from genome assembly GCA_012517875.1 of Acidobacteriota bacterium. Taxonomy (NCBI): domain Bacteria; kingdom Pseudomonadati; phylum Acidobacteriota; species Acidobacteriota bacterium. The sequence continues at coordinate 11,055 of JAAYUB010000060.1, forward strand.
ATGTCCGCCAGCCGGCCCCGCGCCGCCGCTGTGGTTTCATCCCCGCGGCCCAGCTCGCGCTCGACGATGCGCAGCGCCTCGGCCTGCTGGATCCGGGCCGGCGCGTACAGGCCGAGGCCGGCGTAGGTGCTGGCCACCGCCTCCAGCAGGGAGGCCTTGAGCTGAGGCTGGGCGTCGAGCTCGAAGCGGATGCGCCGCGACGCGCGGTCCAGGAGCTGCCGGACGGTGATCTCGCCCCCCCGCGCGTCATACGGATTGGCGAACCGGAAGATGTCCAGCAGGAACCGGGTGATGGTCTCGGCGCGGTCCCGCTCCGTCTGGATCTGTCGCGCCTGGCGCGAGGTGACCACTGCGTATCGGACCGACACCGCCGTGATTCCCGACAGCAGCAGCAGGATCGCCGCCGACGCGGCGACGCCCACGGTGTGCCGCCGGACGAACTGCCGGAACCGGTACCAGCCGGCTCGGTAGCCGGCGGGGGGTGCCGCCAGCACCGGCTGCCGCTGCAGGTGACGTTCCAGGTCGGCCGCCAGCTCCGAAGCGGACGCGTAGCGGTCCTGCTTCTGTTTCTGCAGGGCCCGGTTCACGATCCAGCGCAGGTCGCCCGCCAGGGCCTGCTGGAGCGCCCGGGGCGATGTCCGCCGGGCCGCGGCCGCCGCCTCGGCCCGCTCGGCGCCCAGCGTCCGGAACCGCTCCGCCGGCGGGGGTGGCGCTTTTTCCAGCAGCGCGAACAGCAGTTCGTACAGGTTCGCGCCTTCCGACTCGAACGGGCCCCGGCCGGTGAGCAGCTCGTACAGGGTCATGCCCAGAGCGTAGATGTCCGTCCGGGTGTCCACGTCCTCACCCAGGGTGATCTGCTCGGGACTCATGTAGGCCGGCGTGCCCACGACGCCGCCCGTTTGGGTCACGTCGTGGGTCGCGGCCGCGTCCTGCTCCTGCTGAACCGCCTTGGCGATGCCGAAGTCGATGATCGTGGGCACCGGGCGGCCGTCCTCCTCGTGCACCAGGATGTTGGACGGCTTGAGATCCCGGTGGATGATCCCCTTCTGGTGGGCGTGCTGGACCGCCTGGCAGATCCGGATCATGAGCCGCAGGCGCTCGGCCAGCGGCAGTTTCCGGTTGTCGCAGTACGCCGTCAGCGGCTCGCCCGCGATGTACTCCATCACGAAGTAGGGGAGCCCCTCCGGCGTGGCGCCCGCGTCGTAGATCCGGGCGATGCCCGAGTGGTTCATCAGGGCCAGGGCCTGCTTCTCCGCCTGCAGCCGCGCGATCACGGACGGGTCCGGGGAACTCCGGAACATGAATTTCATGGCGACCAGGCGCCGCACCGGCTCCTCCTGCTCCGCCAGGAACACGGTCCCCATGCTGCCGGCGCCCAGAGTGCGGACGATTCGGTAGGGACCGACCCGGTCGCCGGGCGCGAAGTCCGTCACGCGCCCGGGCGGCGGCGGCGAGGCGCCCGGCGGCGCCGCG
>JAAYUB010000061.1 GCA_012517875.1 Acidobacteriota bacterium
CACTGCTGTCCGGTTAAAACTTGAATGATTTCTGTGGGTTAGGCGATTGTAACAGGTTGTCATTTTCGTTATCATTTGCAAACAACTCATGTACAAGAACTTTGCTAAAAAGGTGCACGCTGAAAACCTGGAGCATTCGGGAGAGAGTGACGGTCAGCCCCAGCCGCTTCCGAATGATCGCCACCAACACATACGCGGTGATCGCCACCCAGATCTGGGTCTTGACCGCGTTTTCGGATGTGCCGAAAAAACTCTTGATTCTGAGGTTCTGTTTGATCCATTTGAAGAACAGCTCCACCTGCCAGCGGCTTTTGTAGAGCTGCGCAATGGTCAGCGCGTCCAGTTCGAAGTGATTGGTGAGGAAGACCAGTCGGCGGGCCTTCTCCGTGTCGTAAAACACCACCCGGCGCAGGGGCGCTGGATAGCTGGCGCGCGGGCCTGTCCAGATCACGGTCTGGTCGGCTCGCAAGCCGGCGGCTTTGTCCACGGGACGAGAATAGCGGCGCCGAAAGGCAAACCGTCGCTTGGCCCGAATGACGAAGAACGCGCCGTGGGTATGGATCCGGTAGAGCCGGCCAAAATCCAGGTACCCGCGATCCATCACGTAGATGGCGCCCGGCTCGAAGGGAATCTGGTCGAGCATCCGCACGTCGTGGACCTTGCCCGGCGTGATCCGCACGAACGTGGGAATGGAACCCCGCAGATCCAGGAGCGTGTGCAATTTGATGGCCGCCTTGGTGCGCCGGAACTCGGCCCAGGGAAAGAGCGACAGGCACAGGTCGATGGTGGTGGAGTCGAGCGCAAAGGCCGCCTCCCGCAGGTTTTCGCCGAAGGGTTCCTGGGCGTAGAGCCGCTGGGCCTCGCCGATGAGCTTGCGGGCAAAACTTTCGTAGATCCGCCAGTCCCGCTTTTCGCCGGCATCGGCCAGAGTGCTGCGCGATACCCGGCCGGTGATGCCCATGGCGTAGAGCAATTCGCGCCGGCCGTGCAGCGAGTGGACGATGTCGCGCAAACTCTCGCGGTACGCCAACTGGGCAAAGAGCAGGCAGAGCAGTTGATCCCAGCACGAAAAATGACGGCTGCGGTAATCCCCCTGATAACGGGCGACCTGCCGATAGAACGCCATGTACGGAAGATGATCGACCAACTGGGCAAACACGGTGCGGACGTGGGTCATGATTCACCCCGGCGGGAAGTGTCCCCGGGTGACAGCATGCCACGGAAAAATGAAAATCGGTTACAGCCGAAATTCCTTGGATGTTACTCATGAATCATCATTTCCAGCAGTGGAGGTAAGTTTTAACCGGACAGCAGTGGTGTTGCGCATACTGTAATAGCATAGCGATGTGTAGCTGAATACAGTACATCACACTGAGTTCTTTCAGATTTGATTCTGAACAAAACTCGGTCCCGCTCGGGTGACAGATACTCCTGAAGGCTGCAGGAAGGGTCGAGTTGTTCTACGGAGATAAAAAGTGTATGTGGGAACATTACGGACACGGACTGCGGCGAGACGTCGCCCGTCTGGTGACTGTGCCGATGATGGATTCGGTATTCGTTTTGATAGCAGGGATTGAACAAGGGAGACCGATATGAAAGCCAAACTGACCGGCGTGGTAACGGGCCTCTTTCTGGTATGGTTGTTTTCCGGCGTCGCCGAGGCGCAAGCGTCGTTGACGGTCGAGCCCATCACCTGGGACGTCATCGGGCTGGACAGCAACGACCCGACCGCCGGACCCAAGTACTTCCCGGTCGGGGTCCGGATCACCAACACCGGCGCATCCACATCCGGCGCCCTGACGGCAACCTTCACCTGGGCCACGTCGAACTCGTACATCAACCTGAGGTCGGGGACCCTGGCTGTGATCAACCTCGGCACGCTCGGGAACAATAGCTTTGTCGACGCGTATTTCGAGGTGGAGGTCAGTCAGGATCCACTCGCGTACGGCCAAACCCGCGACTACTATGTCCGGGTGAACGAGGCGGGATACGGGTACACCGACTCGCCGACGCGGCGTCTGCACGTGGGGTCGCTGGTCTCCCAGAGCCGTAACTCGGTCAATAACATGTACCTGAGTACGACCGAACCCCCCGCGGAGGGGCCTTACGGCACGGCCATCGCCAACGGCGGCGCCATGACCCTGATGGTGGGCGACACCTACTGGATCACGCTGGCGGCCAGCACGGCCACCAACGGGTACGAACAGATCCAGAGTTTCATCAATTTCCCCAACATCATTTTCCAGATCCTGGCGGTCACCACGACCTACACGGCGGACACTTCGGATAATGTCGACAACCCCAGCGACATGTTGTATGGCGACGGCTGCGTCTGGGATAGTGACCCGACGTCCCCCAACTTCATGAGTTGCCTGAGCACCGGCAAGGTTGGCGGCACGGTGATCACCACCTACGCGGTTAAAATACTGCAGATCCCCGATGCCCCGCTGCACAACCCGGAGCCGCTCACCACCCTGATCTACGACTATTCGGGCAACAGCTTGCACTACAACTCCGATTTCGGCGGCTCCACCCGCTACGCCACCATCGTCAACGCCGGCATCGAGAAGTCTTTCGCGCCCAAGTCCATCAATCCCAACACCGACCCCGCCGGGACGTCCACGCTGACCTTCACCATCACCAACCCGGGTGCGGCCCCGATCACCGATGTGCGTTTCACCGATAACCTGCCCACCAACGACGGGACCGGGCAGATGCGCATCGCTGACACCGCGGTGGCCTTCAACGGCTTCACCGTCAACCCCACGCCGTCCTCGCTGACCGTGGGCCAGACCTCGCTGTCGTTCACCGGCGCGGAGATTCCCGGTTTCAGTTCCGCCACCATCGCGGTCACCGTCACCACCGACGAAACCGGCATCTACGACAACGTCTCGGAAAACCTGATCATCAACACGGACATCGACACCGGCGACTGGGCTGAGGACACCCTGGTGGCCACGGACAAGCCCCCCGGGCCCTCGACGTGCGACCCGCGCACCACGCTGGCCACCTGGACGATGCCCACCAGCGGCCAGGGGAGCGGCGGCCCGCCGCCGCCGTACACGACAAAAGACAGCCAAGTCTCTTTCGCCACGGCCAGAGCCGGGCTGACGGCCGCCGGCAGCCAAAGCATCGTCACCGGTGGTGTCACCACCAACGCATGGCAGATCACCGACGCGTTCTCGACCGTGACGGCCGCCCCCGGAGCCGTGGCCCCGTACTTCGAGTTCGCGGTCGACAGCAGTAACTTCGGCGGCCTGAGTGTGAGCTTTCAGCTGGACCTTGAGACAACGGGTGAATGGGCAAGCAACGCGAACAACTACGTCTATGTGTACACGAGCACCGACGGAACGAATTTCACGCTCGCGAATCCCGGGGGTACGAATGTCACAAAGGGAAGCTGGCAGCCCCTCATAACCGTGGAGGCGCCATCTTCGGGTGTCTCAACCACCTGGTTCCGAATCACCGCCGTGACCAGAGGCAACAAAGCGACCTCTTCGATGCTGCTCGACAACGTCACCATCACCGGCTGCCCGCGGCCCCTCCTGCCGACGCTGACCAAAACCTTCCAGTACGAATCGATCTGCCAGGGCGGTTCCAGCGCGCTGACCTTCACCGTCACCAACCCCACCGGCAACTCAACCACGTTGACGGGTTTGAGCTTCACCGACATCCTGCCGGTCGGCCTGGTGGTGGCCACCCCGAACGGGCTGACCGGCGGATGCGGCGGCGGCACCATCACCGCTGTCCCGGGTTCCAGCACCATCGAACTGAGCGGCGCCAGCCTGGCCCCGGGCGTTTCCTGCACCTTTTCGGTGGATGTCACCGGCACGGCCGCCGGCGTTTTTACCAACACCAGCGGCAGCATCTCCTCCACCGAAACCGGTGTCAACACGACCGACACCGGCTACGGTGAGGACAGCCTGACGGTGATCGCCCCGCCGGAGATCAACAAGACCTTCGGCACGACCAACCTGATCACCGGGGAAACGACCAGCCTGACCTTCACCATCACCAACCCCAACCCCAATGGCGCCACCTCGCTGACCGGCGTGGCCTTCACCGACACGCTGCCGGCCGGCCTGGTGGTGGCCACCCCGAACGGGCTGACCGGCGGATGCGGCGGCGGCACCATCACCGCTGTCCCGGGTTCCAGCACCATCGAACTGAGCGGCGCCACCCTGGCCGGGGGCGGTTCCTGCACCTTCTCGGTCGATGTCACCGGGACCACCGCCGGCACGTATGAGAACACGGTGCAGGTGACCTCCGCTGGCGCCTGCACGGGCAACACGGCCTCCGCCACGGTGATCGTCAGAGACCTGATCAGCTCGCTCGCATTCCAGAAACAAATCAGCACGTCGTCCAGCGGGCCGTGGTACAACTACATGACGGTGGCCGTTGGCACGCCGCTTTATTATCGGTTCCTCGTGGAAAACACCGGCGAGACGGACCTGACCAGTGTGGCGGTGAGTGATCCGAGCCTGGGCTCGTACTCCTGCACCTGGCAATATGTGGATTCGACGGGTTCCCTGGTCCCTTACAGTACCCAGTCTCCCCTGACGATCCCGGCGTTGAACCCGCTCATCGACGATGAACCGCACGTCGCCTATTGCGTCCCCACGACGACGATCACCGCGGTACTCGGCGGCCCGTACACGAACACAGCCACGGCCAGCGCCACCGGCGTTCCAAATGCTACGGATATCGCCAGGTATGAGGGGCAAAATCCGACGGCGGTGGTCATCGGCCGGGTCGCCCTCGGCTACGCGCGGGTCACGGACTTTCTCCGCAGCATCGGCGTGCCGTAGATCGGCATCGCCGAGCTGCAGAACATCCTGCGCGTCTGGGCGCCGGATTCCCCGGCCGGGGAGAGCGCCGACCGCCAGGAATTGCTGGACGCCCTGATGGGCTACCTCGACCCGGACGGTGACGGCCGGGTGGTGGTGTTCCGTTGGGAAACGCTGGAGGAACGGGGCGCCATCGGGTTCTACGCCGACCGGCTCACCGACGGGACCTGGGTGCGCATCAACGCCGGGATGCTGCCCGGCCTGATCGCCTCGCCCATGGGGGCGGAGTACTGGCTGGCGGACCCGGGCGCCTCCCCAGACAATGACTACGTGTACCGGCTGATCGAAGTCGAGGCGCGCGGCACGACCCGTGAATATGGTCCGTTCAACCTGCGGGTCGACACCCCGCTGCAGTAACGGGAAGGAGCGAACATGAACGCGAAGGAAACAACCATGAGGAACATACATCGGCTGTTGCCGGTGGTCGTTTGCGGGCTCGTGCTCGCCATCTCGCCGGTCATGGCCGAATCGGCGCCGCCGGCGAGCGCGAACTCCCACGAGCTGGTTTGGGACGCTTGGCAGCCGCTGGCCGGGGGCTACATGGCGCGGCGCCGCGTGCCGGCCCGCCTGGAACTGCCCGTCGAAGCGCGGCGCGCGCCCGCCACGCAGTCCCGTACGCAAACGGATGCGTTCAACAAAGCCTCAAGCGAACTGTCGCTCTGGCTCTACACCGGTGTGCCGGGGATGTACAGCGTGGACTTGAATGAGGTTGCCGCCGAGACGGGCATCAGCCTCAAGTTGTTGCAGGCGACCGCGAAGTCCAGGCGGCTGAGCCTGACCAACGCGGGGCGGAGCGTACCCTATTATTACGATTCGGAGTACCAGCGCCTGCTGTTTGCCGGCGAAGCCTATACCACCTTCTACACGGACGAGAATGCATACCGGCTGGTGACGTCCAAAAAACCGCATCCGTATCTGATCAGCGCCGTGAATGTTCGCCCGACGGAGCTGCCGCCCGGCCAGTCACAGCCGTTCCGCGAGGTGCTGCAGTACGCCGAAGAAACGGACATGATGTACAGCACCTGGCTGTACCCCGGCGACCCGGACGCCCGGTACTGGTTCTGGGACTACCTGTACGGCTCGTCCAGGCCCCAGATCCAGCTCTCCGTGCACGTTCCGAATCCGGCGCCCGACGGCACCGCCCGGTTGCGGGTGAAGTTGCATGGTTTCACCGACCTTTACCCCGGCGACGAACATCGAGTGTACGCGAAGCTAAACGGCGTTCCGGTGGGTTCCGAGCTGGTGTGGGACGGCCTGGCGCCGGCGGAACTCGTGGCGGAATTCAACCCGTCGCTGTTGCAGGCCGACGGCGACAACACCCTCACGCTCCACACCGGGTACGATGCGGCGCGTCCCTGGCCGGGGCAGTTGCTGGAGTCGGTCACCGTGGAGTACGACCGCCTGCCCGTGGCCACCGACGGGCAGCTCTGGCTGCGTAACGCGGCCCAGGGGCTCCAGGAGGCGACGGGTTTTTCGACTCCGGACATCCTGGTGGTCGAGTCACCGGTTCAAAACGCCGTCCTGCGGAGCGACGCCTACATTCACATGAGCGAGGATGGAACGTGGGGAGTCACCTTCAAGACGAAATCAGGCAAGGATTATCTGATCGCCGAGATGCCGGCGTTGCTGGATCCGGTGTTCGACGCCCGTCCGCAGGCGGATCTTAATGCGCTCCGGCCGGGGGCCGACGTGCTGATCATCGCCCCGCGCGAGTTTGCCGGGACCGCGCAGGATCTGGCCGAGTTGCGGCGTGCCGGTCACGAAGAAGCTGCAGTCGTCTGGCTGGACGACATCTACAAGTCCTTCAGCGCCGGGCGGGTGGATCCTCACGCCATCGGCCAATTCATGGACTGGGTTCGGACCGAGTGGAGCCGGGTCCCCGCGGCGGTGACGCTCATCGGCAAGGGCTCCCTGGACCGGAAGGATTGCATGGGGTACGGGGACAATTTCCTTCCGGTCCTCATGACCTCCACCCCGTGGGCGCTGGCCGCGTCCGACAGCCGGTTGCTCGGGATCGACGACGGCGCGACGCCCATGGCCGTGGGCCGGATCGCCATCACCAACGACGGCGAGGGCCGCGCCTACGTGAACAAGCTCCGCGCGCACGCATCGAGGGATAATACCCAGGCGGCGGAACGGGCCCTCGTGGTGGCGGACAATCCGGATTCCGGCGGCGCCTTCCACCAGGACGGCGACCGGTTGGCCGTGCGGTTGCAGGACCTGGGGGTATGGTGGGTCGAGACGCTGTATCATCCCACCGACCCGGTGCGCGCCACCCTGATCCAGTCGGCGGTTTGGGAATCCGGCCTGATCTCCTTCAGCGGCCACGGCTCGGTGGCGCAACTGGGCACCAACGCGGAGAAATTCCTCAGAACCAGTGATGCCGCCGCGTTGCGCAACGGTTCCTGCCCGGTGTTCCTGGCCCTGACGTGCGCGGCGGGCGATGATTCCCTGCCCGGCGTCCGGTCGCTTTCGAGCACCCTGGTGCTGAACCCGCAGGGGGGGGCCGTCGCCTCGCTGGCGGCCTCCGGGCTGTCGTTCAATTCGGATGCTCATGTCCTGGCTCACTCCTTTATTCAACACCTCTACGGGAGCCATATCAACGTCGGGGAGGCCCTGGTGGGCGCGAAGCAGGCCACCGCCGGACAGATCGCGGTGTTTATGGCGCCGCTCTACTCGATCATCGGCGACCCTTCCGTGTACCCATGGTAGGTATGCGGCGGACGGCGCAACTGCAGCGATTAACGACAAGCCGGATTTGATTTTGCCCGGCAACCATGTATGATGTTGAAGAAGAGGAATAAACGAATGACCGAAAGCAATATCAACGAAACCCGGTCGAATCAGATCCGGCCCTCCGGGAATCCGGGGGATGCGTCCGCCGGCGAGGCGCGACGGCCCTATACTCCGCCGCGCCTCCTCAGCAGCGAACCCCTGGAACTCTCCGCGGGGACTTGTGATCCGGCGTATGGGGGCTTTGGAAAGAGTTATCCTTCATATACATGTCAGAAAGCCGGTTCGTGAAGACAGGGGTCATGGTTGAAATATCTCAACCATGGGGCCCGGAGTCCATCTGTCTTCGCTTGCCCATGTGCCGGGTGTCGATCCAGGGATTGACCCCCGGGCAACGGCAGACTATTTTTCAAAACTTCCAACAATATGTCCCCGGCCCCGGCGAGACGGCCGGCGGGATTGATTTGATCTGCCTGGCCGGCCGTCTGGATGGACCCATCGCGCTGCCGCCGGAGCACTTCGCGGCCGGCGGTCAGTACGCGCCGCTCAAACGGCGCACGAGCGAGGGGATCCAGATCACCGGCTTCGATTTCAGGGCGCAGCTCGCCGGCGGCGGAGCAGAGCCGCTGCGGGCTTCTCTGGCGGTGGCCGAGGAGGAAGATCTGGGCCGACCGTTTGCCCTGGAGAACTTCCTGCGAATCGTGTTCGCCTACCACGTCCTCAACCGGGGGGGGCTGCTGCTGCACAGCGCCGGCGTGGTGTACCGGGGCGCGGCCTACCTGTTCAGCGGCCGCTCCAACGCCGGCAAGTCCACTCTGTCCCGGAAAGCGGCCGCGGCCGGCGCCGCCGTGCTGAGCGACGACATCAACCTGGTGTATCGGGAAGTCGATGGCTATCACGTTCACCGGGTGCCGTTCACCGGCGAATTCCGGCGTCCCGGGGAGAACTCTTCCGGATCCGAAACCTTCCGGCTCGGCGGCCTCGCCCTGCTGGAGAAGGCGCCGGTCCTGACCGCCGTCCCGGTGCAATCCGCCGAGGGCGTGGCCGGGCTCCTCACCGGCTGCCCGTATGTGAACGACGATCCCGAGGAGTTGCCCGCCTTGATGGATATGTTGACGATACTGGTATCCCATGTCCCGGTGATCCGCCTGGGCGTCGCCCGCGACGACTCCTTCGAGGCGATCATGGCGACCCTGCTGAGGTGCAGCGAAAATGCCTGAATCAACCCGTGAAGATAAAGTGCGCCTGTCCGGTCGGGTGCGCTTTCGCGACGTGGCCGGTCAGGGCGTGCTGGTGCACCTGGAAGAGGGGCGGGTGCTGGTCGTGAACGACGTGGGCCTCTTCATCGTCCAGGCGCTCGGCCGGCAGGCGATGACAGAGTCGGAACTGGCCGAAGCGGTGGCGCAGGCCTTTGATGTGGATGCGTCCCGGGCGCAGTCGGACGTCGCCCTCTTTCTGGAGCAGTTGCGCGGGGAGAATGCTCTCCAAACGGTCGGCGGATCGGGCGGCGGTTCAACCGGGGGGTGACGGGGAATGTACCGCGACACGGTGATGAAAGCGGTCCGGGCGAATCGTTTGCTCCATGATGTCACGTTGGAGCTCACCTATCGCTGCAATTTGAACTGCTTCTACTGTTACAACGACCGGGACCGGCAGGGGACACCGCTTTCGTTGGCGCAGTACCGGGTCCTGCTCGAGGATCTGGCCCGCATGCAGACCCTGTTCCTGATGCTGACCGGGGGCGAGCCCATGATCCACCCCCATTTTTTCGACATCGGGAACATGACCCGGGAGCTGGGTTTCGTGGTCCGGATCCGCACGAACGGCCATTTGCTAACCCCGCGCAATGTCGAGCGGCTGCTCCGCGAGGTGGAGCCGTACGTCGTCGAAGTCACCCTGCACGGGGCCACCGCCGGGGTGCATGACCGGCAGACCCGCGTCCCCGGCAGTTTCGAACGCCTGATGGGCAACCTGCGTCACGCGCGGACGGCCGGCCTGCGTTGCGCCACGGTGGTCACGCCCACCGCCTGGAACGAGCACCAGATCGAGGCGATGATTGCGCTCGGCGACGAGCTCGGGGCGCCCCTCCGATTTCAGGGGCCCGTGGGCCCGCGGGACAACGGCGACCGGGAGCCTTTGTCCATCCAGCCCAGCCGGGCCACCTGGGACCGGATCGAGACCCTGATGGCGGAGCGCCGGAGAAATGTCTCGGTGGAGCCCGAGTGTTCTGTGTCCAAAGACTCCCCGGAAGCCGATGCCGAAGAAATCGCCTCCTGCCGCGTGGGTTTGGCCGGCGTCGACATCGATCCCTTCGGCAATGTCCAGCCTTGCATGCATGTTCGGGAAGTCGCGGGAAACTTGCAGCAGCAGTCCATTGAGGAGATCTGGCACCACTCGCCCCTGTTCGCGCAGGTCAGGCAGCGCGCCGTCGCCGCGGCGTCCGGATGGAACGGGGAACAACCCCGGCAGTTCGGCTCGCCGTTGTTCTGTATGGCCATCGACGAAATGTGCAGCGAGGACAAGGAGAGGTGTGTCGGCCCATGAACCTGGACCAATGGAACGCTGCGGCGGGCCCCGGGGGCTGTCTCGCCACGGCCTTGGCCGATGGCGACGAAGTGGTTCTCCGCGTGGCCGGGGACTGCATGGAACCCGAAGTCGACAATCAGGCCGCGGTGCGGGTGAAGCGCGTCCGGTTCCTCGTTCCCGGTGATGTGGTGGCGTTTCGCGACCCGCAGCGCCACCGCCTGGTGGTCCATCGGTTCCTGGGGTACGTGCGGCGTCGGGGGGAGTGGCGGCTCCTGATCAAGGCGGATCGGGGCGCTGGGCCCGATCCCCTGGTGGCGACCGCCTGCGTGCTCGGCAAGGTGATCGCCCGGGATGGCGTGGCCTGCCGGGTTTCATTGGCGCAACGGCTGCAGGCGATGGGCCAGTATGCCGCCTGCTGCCTGCGCGGTATATTCCGGCGGGTGCGGCCTACAACAGAGTAGCGCCCGGCCGCCGGACGGGTGCCGTGACACTCAACCATGCGCGACGAGACTCCGGTCCGACATCACCGTGACTCAAACCGAGCCCGGAGGCGAATTGCTCAACCGTGCCGCAGGGGCGGGCCGCGCCCGGCCGCCGCGGAAATCGCTTATCGCCTATCTCCCCTCTGCCGTGTGGAAGCGAAAGCACGGTGGCTTCGAGTTGGCATTCCGGCGGGTTGACCCGGGCGGGAGCCGCGGGTATGCTGGACGAGATCATGCCGTGCAGGTTCAGTTGTTGCATTCAAGCCATGAACGGGCTGCGGCGCACGCCGCGGTGTCGGCCATAAAATCACCGCCGGGTGGCGGGGCGGATCCCGCGCACCGGTCAGGAGGACGTATGCGTCAGTTCATCGGGGTGTTGCTGCTGATCCTGCTGCTGGCCGTTGGCACGGCGGACGGCGGGATTGATCCGGATCGGCTGGCCGGGATGAAGGCCCGGGCCATCGGGCCGGCGGGGATGAGCGGCCGGATCGCCGACATCGAGGCGGTGGAGGCCAACCCGGCGGTGGTGTACGTTGGCGCCGCAACCGGCGGCGTCTGGAAGTCCGTCAACGGAGGGCTCACCTGGACGCCTGTCTTCGATGACCAGCCCGTGGCCGCCATCGGCGCCGTGGCCGTGTTCCAGCCCAACCCGGACATCGTCTGGGCGGGCACCGGCGAGGGGAACCCGCGCAACTCCGCCTCGGTGGGCAACGGCGTCTACAAGTCCGTCGACGGCGGCCGCACGTGGAAGCACGTGGGGCTGGACGGCACCGAGCGGATCCACCGCATCGTGCTGCACCCCACCGACCCCGACGTAGCTTGGGCCGCGGCGATGGGCCGCGAGTGGGGCGAGAACCCGGAGCGCGGTGTTTTCAAGACGGTGGATGGCGGCAGAACCTGGACCCGCGTGCTGTATGTGGACGCGCGCACCGGGGCGGCCGACCTGGTCATGGATCCGGCCAATCCGGACAAGCTGTTCGCCGCCATGTGGCAGTTTCGCCGCTGGCCCTACTATTTCCGCTCGGGCGGTCCCGGCTCGGGACTGTTCGTGACCCACGACGGGGGCGCGAGCTGGCGGCGCCTTCAACCGGCGGACGGCCTGCCGAAAGGGGATCTTGGGCGCATCGGCGTAGCCGTATGCCGCTCGCGGCCCGAAGTGGTGTACGCCCTGGTGGAAGCCGAAAAGAGCGCGCTGATCCGCTCCGATGACGGCGGTCTGAGCTGGCGCACCGTGAACGCGGAACCCAACGTCGCCCCGCGCCCGTTCTACTACGCCGACATCGCCGTGGATCCGGCCTGGCCCCAACGGGTGTACAGCCTGGACTATGTCGTCCGCGTCTCCGACGATGGCGGCAAGTCGTTCGAGACTCTGCCGGGCGCCCGCTTCGAGAACATCCACGGCGACTATCACGCCCTCTGGATCAATCCCCGCGATCCCGAGCACCTGTATGTGGGCAACGACGGCGGCGTGGCCGTGAGCCGCGACCGCGGCCGCACCATGCGCTTTGTGGGCAACCTGCCGCTGGCGCAGTACTACCACATCGCCGTGGACACCGCGGTGCCGTACCATGTGCTGGGCGGCATGCAGGACAACGGCTCCTGGCGCGGCCCCGGCTGGGTCATGGAGCAGGGCGGCATCCGCAACCACCACTGGCGGATGCTGGGCTTCGGCGACGGCTTCGACGTGCTGGCCGATCCCGCCGACCCGGCCATCGGCTACTCCATGTACCAGGGCGGCAATCTGGGCCGGTGGAACACCCGCACCGGCGAGTGGCGCCACATCCGGCCGCCGGAGCCCGCCGAGGGGAAGCTGCGGTTCAACTGGAACGCGGCGCTGGCCGTCGATCCCTTCGAACCGGCCACCATCTACTACGGCAGCCAGTTCGTCCACCGCTCCCTCGACCGGGGTGAGACCTGGCAAACCATCAGCCCGGATCTGACCACGAACACACCGGAATGGCAGCGCCAGGACTCGAGCGGCGGGCTCACCCCCGACGTCACCGCGGCGGAGAACTTCTGCACCCTCATCGCCATCGCTCCAAGTCGGGCGGCGCGGGGCGTGATCTGGACCGGCAGCGACGACGGGCGGATCCACGTCACCCGCGACGGCGGCGCCACCTGGACCAGCGTCGAGGGAAGCCTGCCCGGCGCGCCAGCGGGCGCCTGGGTGCCGCACATCGAAGCGTCCGCGTTCGACGCCGCCGAGGCGTTCGTGGTGCTCGACGACCACCGGCGCTCCAACTGGACCCCGTATGTCTACAAGACCACCGACTACGGCCGGACCTGGACCAGCCTCGTGACGCCGGCGCTGCGCGGTTGGGCGCTGGTGGTGGAACAGGACCCGGTGCAGCGGGACCTGTTGTTCCTCGGCACCGAGTTCGGTCTCTATGTGTCCGTCGACGGCGGGCGGGAGTGGCTGCCGTGGCGTCACGGTGTGCCCACGGTCTCGGTGATGGACTTGGCGATCCACCCCACGGAGCATGATCTGGTCATCGGCACCCACGGCCGGTCGGCGCTGGTGATCGACGATATCCGGCCGCTGCGGGAGCTCGGCGCCGCGACCCTGGCCAAACCGCTGCATGTGTTTGCCGCGGCCGACGCGCGCCAATACTGGCGTGACGCTGAGGCCGGCGGCTTCGGTCTGGGCGACGGCGAGTTCCGGGGCGCGAACAAACCGTACGGCGCAATGCTCACCTACAGCCTGAACCTGCCTGACCTCCCGCTCCCCGACGCCGACAAGGAGAAGGCCCGGCTGGCGGCTGTGGAGGCGGAAAAGGCCAGGGGCGCGACCTGGGAGCCGGCCCCCGCCGCACCGAAAACCGACACCAGTTCTGCCGAGGAAAAATCCGACGAGCCTCCGCAGGTGGTGATCCGGATCGCCGACGCCGCCGGCCGCGTGGTGCGCACGTTCAAGGGGCCGGCCGTCCTCGGAGTGAACCGGGTGGTGTGGGATCTACGCCGCGACGGCTTCCGCGAGCCCGCCCGGCGGGGGGGGCGGCGCCGTTCCAGCGAGCCGGTGCCGGGACCTGAACTGCCGCCCGGTGTCTACACGGCGACGGTGACCTTCCGCGATCACAGCGCCGCTACCACGTTTCAGGTGCTGCCCGACCCGCGCTCGAACAACACGCCGGCGGACTGGGCGCGGCGCCAGGCGGCCATCGAGCGAATCGGCCGACTTCAGGAGACGGCGGCTGCCGCGGTGGACCAGATCGCCGACATCCGCGCCGACGTGGAGGCGGTCATGGAGCGGGTGCGCGCCGCGGAAATCCACCGGCTCAAGGGGGAGCGGGTGGAGCCGGAGGAAGGCAAACTGGCCGAACTGCCCCTGGTCAAGAGCGGGCGGGCCCTGAAGACCCGCCTCGATGAGCTGGAGCGCCGCTTCCAGCAACCGCCGGGCGCGGTGGGGATCGTCGGCGGTGTACGGGTGATGGACCGCATCGGCAAGGCCATGGGCGCGGTGACGTCGGCCTGGGCGCCGCCAAGCCCCACCCATGCGGCGTACATTCAGGAGGCCGAGGCGCTGCTGGCGCCGGCACTGGAGGCGTTGAACGCCCTGCTGGCCGGGGAAGTGGCGGCGTTCCGACAGGCGGTGGCCGCCGCCGGCGTCGGGTTGCTCCCGCCGTCGTCGCCGCTGGCGATGCCGGTCCCAGAGGGACGGTGAATCGGTGAATGGGTGAATCGGTGAATGGGTAATAGGGGCAGGGTTCTGAGATCCAGAACCCAGGACCCAGAATCCTGGACCTAGGTCCCAGAACCCAGGTCCCAGGTCCGATTTCCGAAGTCCGATGTCCGCCTTACGGGAACGAGCCCCGAGCCCCGAGCCCCGAGCCTCTAGCCTCTAGCCTCTAGCCTCGACTCCGGCTTGCCGTTGCGACCGGCGAATAGCAGGAGCAACAGTACCCCGAGGAAGCAGCTGATGAGCGCAGCGATGAGGAAACGCTGGCGGAGCGTGGTCCGCGGGTCACCCCAACTGCTGTAGGCGATGTTGTAACGGACCGACAGCCGGTGGCGGCCCCACTCCTCGATGTGTGGGACGATGATATCGAGGAAACTCCGTTTCTGGACGTCGCGCACCAGCCGGCAGTTCAGGTCCAGGCCCTTCACGGCCAGGAGCACCGCGGGTTCGGTGATCCGCGCCTGCGGTTCCCGGCTGCCGTCGCCGGGGCTGGCTGAATCGAAGAGAATCCGTCCCTCCACGTCGATGATGCACAGGTGATTCAGGTCCGTGCGGAGCGCCATCACGTTGCGGATCAGCTCCAGAAATTTGTTATAGCCGGAGCTGTGGTAGTTGTCGTAGGCCGCGACGACGGACGGGGTGGTCAGCCGAGCGTAGCCGATGGCGTCCTGGTTGAACTGCTCCTGAATGGGCCCGGACGTCAGCCAGACCAGCAAGCCCGTGTGCACCGCGAGCATCAGCAGGTAGATGCCGATGATCCGAAACGTGAAGCCGGTGACACGCATGATGATTCCTCCGAACCACGCCTGAAATCATGGCCGACTGCGGAATCCGGAGTGACGGCCTGCCGCGCGCCCGGTCACCCCGGCCGACTCAGCGGCGTCGACTGATCTCGCGCACCTGCAGCGTGCTGTCGGCACGGGGCTGCCACTGCAGATCCCGGCGCAAACCGTAGCAATGGCTGCGGGTGTACATGGGGATGTACGGCAAATCCGCCATGACCAGCCGCATGGCCGTCTGCAGGAGTTCCTGCCGCTGGCGGGGGTCGAATTCGCGATCGGCGGCCTCCACCAGCCGGTCCAGCTCGGGATTGGCGTATCCCACCACGTTCTCGGCGCCGTACTCGCCGTCGGCGGTGCGACTGTGCAACTGGCTGTTGAACAGCTCGCCGGCGTCGCCGGAGCTGGAGATGTAGCCCACCAGGAAGAAGCGGGACTCGCCGCGCGAGACGCGCGGGTAGAGCTCGGACCAGTCGCAGGGAGCCAGTTGCAGGCGCACGCCCGCCTCGCCCAACTGGCGGCGCAGCAGCTGGCCCTCCGCCATGGCCGCCTGGGACAAGTCGAGGGTGAGCGCGAGGCCGTCGCCGTACCCGGCGGCCTGGAGCAGCGCCCGCGCCGCGGCGGCGTCGTGGCGGATCGCCGGCAGGTCGGGCGCGAAGCCCACCACCGACGGAGGGATGAGCTGCGTCGCCACGGTGGCGTAGTGCGGGTAGACGTTGTCGACGATCTC
>JAAYUB010000062.1 GCA_012517875.1 Acidobacteriota bacterium
CGCAGCGCCGGATACTTCCCCGGATTGACCGATCCCGCCGGGAGGAACAATCTTTGTGTAGAGGTCACGCCTCATGGCACACACCGTTCTCTTCCGCGGCGCGATCAGTGTATACTCGTTTCGACACTTTCAACATACCAGTCACGCAGAACACAAAGGGCGGCCGGAGTTTGAACCGCAACGAGATGGGACGCCTAACAGGCAGATCGTTCCATAGAGACGGATCCTCTGCGTTTCCGCACCGCGGTGGTGCACGCATTGTTTCGGACTTTCAAGGTGATGGGTGGTTGTGGTGAAATGAGACCATCAATCCGATCGGCGAGGAGACACCGATGGCGACTCGACATTCTCTGATGACTGCGGTGCTGGTGGCGGTGCTGGCCGTGGCTTCGGCGGACGCCGCGGTGGAGCGGCCGGACAAGCCGGTAGCCACGTTTTCCATCGTGGCGCGGGATTCGGGCACCGGCGAGTGGGGCGTCGGCGTGGCGTCGCGCTTCTTCGCCGTGGGCGCGGTGGTGCCGTGGGCCAGGGCGGGTGTCGGCGCCGTGGCCACCCAGTCGTTCATGAACACGACCTTCGGCCCACGGGGACTGGACTTGCTCGCGGCGGGGCTGTCGCCGGAGGAGGTGCTCAAGGTCCTGCTCCGGGTCGATGACAATCCCACCCGCCGCCAGGTGGGGATCGTGGCCGCCGACGGGTCTTCGGCCACCTACACCGGCGCCGACTGCATCCCGTGGGCGGGCGGCCGCCATGGGGCCGACTACGCCGTGCAGGGGAACATCCTCACGGGCGAGGCGGTGGTCGTGTCCATGGAGAAGGCCTTTCTGGAAACCAGGGGCACGCTGGCGGATCGGATCTATGCGGCCCTTGTCGCCGGTGACGCCCAGGGCGGCGACGCCCGGGGCCGCCAGTCGGCGGCCATTCTGGTGGTGCGCGCCGGCGCCGGCTACGGCGGTTACACCGACCGGGCCATCGACATCCGGGTGGACGATCATCCCGACCCGTTCGGCGAACTGGGCCGCCTGCTCCGCTTCGGGCAGATGAACTACTGCTGGAACGACGCCTGGACGCTCTTCACGAAGGGGCGCGCCGCCGAGGCGCTGCCGCCCATGGAAAAGGCGGCCGGCTTGGCGCCGGACAACCCGGAGGTATGCTACGACCTGGCGGTGATCCGGCTGGCCGCCGGGCGCCGGGCCGAGTCTCTGGAGGCGCTCCGCCGCGCCGTGACGCTCAACCCGAAGCTCAGGGCCCAGGCCCGCGGCGACAAGGATCTGTCCGCTCTGTCGGGCGACGCGGCCTTCGAGGCGCTCGTGAAGTAGTCTATCGGCCTTACGGGAACGAGCCTAGAGTTTCGATCACGATTACCTTCACGATTACGATCACGATTACGAATTACGATTACGAGTACGAGTACGAGTTCCCAACTCTTATCTCCTATCTCACCTCACGGTAGCGTATACGCCACCACCCGGTCGTCGGCGAAAGTCGGGATCACCACCAGGCGCTTCTCGGGCACCCAGGCGAAGTCGGCGATGTTCCAGCCGGCGGTGGTGGCGTCGAGGAGCCGTTCCACGGCGCCGTCGGGCCGCACCCGGTAGAGCCGTCCCTCGTTGTGCGACACGAGCAGGCCGCCGTCAGGCAGGGCGCACAGGCCGTCGACGACGCCCTCGCCGAGGGTGATCCACGGCCGAAGCTCCTTTGTCTCCAGATCCACCGCCAGCAGGCCGCCGCTGGCGACGCCGCCCACGATGAGGCGACCGCCGGCTACGCACAGGCCGTTGGGCCGGCCCAGCCGCGGATCGGCGAACCATTCCTCCATGCGGCCGTCGACGAAACGGTAGATCGCGTTTTTCGCCGAGTCGGAGATGTACAGCCGGCCGGCGGCGTCGGCGGCGACATCGTTGGGGAACACCGGCTGCGGGAAGGGGTGGCGGGCCACGATGGCCCGGCCCGGGATGTCGATCTCCACCAGGGCCTGCCGGCCCACGGCGAACAGACGGTCGCCCACCACCGCCAGGCCGGTGGGATTCTTGATGCCGTCGACCCACACCCGCTCGATGATCCGGCCGTCGACCGACACGACGGAGATGAACTCCAGCCCCGGCTGCATCACCGCCCGGGTGTAGCCGCTGTAGTTGCTCACGTAGAACACCCCGCGGGCCGCGTCCCACACCGCCGACTCCGGAGTGACGAAGCGGCGCGGCGTCGCCCAGGCCGCCGCCGCTCCGGGGGCGGAGTAGACCGCGTCCTGGTCGAGGCACAGGAAGCCCCAGCCGCCCATCGCCTCCACCACCAGGAGCGTCAGCTCGTTGTCGCCCGCCGTGAGGGGCAGGTAGACGGTGTCGAAGGGGCCGAGGATGCCCAGGAATGACGGGTCCCGGCTGGTGTAGGCGCTGTTGCCGGAGAAGAGCAGCCGGCCGTTGAGGAAGACGTACACCGCGTCGCTGTAGCCCAGCCCCAGTTTCATCGTGCGCGGCGCGGCGGCGCGGAGGATCGTCCGGGCCAGCACGGCGGCCGGCGCGGCGCCGTCCCGCCGACAGGCGCGGGACAGGTTCACCGTCCCGTCCGGCTCGGCCGCGACGGGGCGCCATTCGGGCGGCGGCAGGTCGGGCGTGGCCAGGAGCAGGTCCGAGTCGAACCGGCTGGCCGGGTACACCTGGGACACGTCCCATCGGGTGATGGCGCCGGGCCGCTCCGTCACCGTCGGCGCCGGGGGGAACACCAGCGTGTCGTCGGCGCGGTAGCGGAAATTGGAAAAGTAGGACGCGCCGTCGTTGAACGTGGTGACGCCGACGGCACCCCGCGAGACGCCGTGCCCGAGACGGGGGATGACCAGCACCGGCTGGGTCATGTCGTTGAAGAACACGCGGGCCTGCTCTCCCTTGACCTCCAGGCGCAGCCGGTTCCACTGGCCCGCGGGAATGGCGCCGGCGGCGGTGGCGCCCGGACCGTTGTAGAGTTGCCAGCACGTCTCGCCGTTGAAGGTGGCCGCGTACTGGAAGGCGTCGTTGTAGTAAGGCGCCCGGTGGGGTCGGATGTAGAACCGCTCGTTCTCCCCTTCGGACTGGATCCGGAAGACCACGCCGGGGTAGCCCCGGCGCCCCGGGACGCAGGCGATGTCCACCTCGATGACGCCGTTTTCGAACACGACGTCCTTGAGCGTGGCCGTGCCGCACAGGCTCGGCCGGCCCATGTGCTCGGTCAGCGTGGCGCCGGATTTCTCCCACCGGTCCGAGGCGAATTCCACGGATTCGAACGGCGCCTCCGGCGGATCGGCGGCCAGGCCGATCCCCGCCAGCAGGCAGAACCAGAAGACCAAACGATAGGCGGTGGTCATGAGTCATTCCTCCTCAGGCGGGTCGCGTCGCCCGGTTGACCCGGGGCGTCGGCTCCGGGTAGATGCCCCGCTCGGTGTCCCGCCGGATCGGGGCGGCGACATGCCTGTCCCGGCTTTGCTGGAACGGTATACGGAACCGAGCCGCTCATGGTTTGCCTGCGGACGAATACCCGCCGGTCGGCTTCGCGGCCTTCGTCCCGGCGCGGCACGTCACCGCCGGATGCCCGGGTGTCTGACGGAAACGGCGAATATTTCTCTCCGCCTGAGAACCCGGCGGTCGCGGGATGCGTACAAGTGACTTGAGCCGGAACAATCTGTCACCCGATATTCCATGACGGATAACAACCAAATTCCGAGGAGGTTTCCATCCATGAGGCGCATCGTGTGGTTTACGCTCGCGGCGGTTCTATGCGCCGCAGCGTTCGCAGCGACGGCCGACACGAGGCTGTTGCATCATCCGGATATCCACGGCGACCAGGTGGTCTTCACCTATGCCGGCGACCTGTGGATCGTCTCCAGCCAGGGCGGCACGGCCCGCAAGCTCACCACCTACCCGGGCCAGGAGCGCTTTCCCAAATTTTCGCCCGACGGCCGCAGCGTGGCCTTCACCGGCGACTACGACGGCAATAACGATGTCTTCGTGATCCCCGCCGCCGGCGGCGAGCCGCGGCGCCTGACCTACCACCCCGGCGACGACGGCATGCTCGACTGGTATCCCGACGGCCAGGCCGTGCTGTTCCGCTCCGGCCGGGCCTCGTTCTGGAACCGGTTCAACCGCCTGTTCAAGGTCTCCATTGACGGCGGCCTTCCCGAGATCCTGCCGCTGCCCACCGGCGAATTGAGCTCGCTCAACGCCGACGGCACCAAGCTGGCATACAACCGCATGGGCACCGAATTCCGGACCTGGAAGCGGTACCGCGGCGGCATGGCCCCCGACATCTGGATCTACGACCTGGTTGCCAACACCGCCGAGGTGATCGCCCCGAGCGACGCCAACGACCTGTTTCCCATGTGGCAGGGCGACACCATCTACTTTGTCTCCGACCGGGGCGCCGTCAAGGTGCAGAACCTGTATGCCTACGACCTGAAGACGAAGAAGGTCCGCGCACTCACTGACTACAAGGAGTACGACGTTCAGTGGCCCGGGATCGGACCCGGGGCCATCGTCTATGAAAACGGCGGCTACCTGTACATCATGGACCTGAAGACCGAAAAATCCCGCAAGCTCTCTGTCGAAGTGCGCGGTGAAAACCTGGCCGCCCGGCCCGTGATCAAGAACGTGAGCGACTGCATCCATGGCTTCGGGCTGTCCCCGACCGGCGTACGGGCCCTGTTCGAAGCCCGCGGCGACATCTTCACCGTCCCGGCCAAGAAGGGGGAGATCCGCAACCTGACCCGCACCCCCGGCATCCGCGAGCGGGATCCGGCCTGGAGCCCCAACGGCAAATGGGTCGCCTACTTCTCGGACGCCAGCGGCGAATACGAGATCTACCTCCGGCCGGCGGACGGCAAGGGCGAGGCGACCCAACTGACCAAGGGCTCGCGGATCTGGTATCAGAACCTCGCCTGGAGCCCGGACAGCCAGAAGCTGCTGCTGTCCGACGCGGCGGTGAATCTGTATTACATCGATATCGAGAAGAAGGAACTGGTCAAGGTGGACCACGGTCAGTATGAAGGCTTCTCCAATTTCATCACCGGCGTCTGGAGTCCCGACTCCAAGTGGATCGCCTACGACAAAGCGTCGGCCAACGGCCTCGACTCCATCTACCTCTACTCCCTGGCCGACAACAAGAGCCACAAGATCACCGGCGACATGACCGACGACAGCGCGCCGGCATGGGACCCGGAGGGCCGCTATCTCTACTTCGTGGCCAACCGCGAGTTCAACTACTCGTTCAGCGCCATCGAGTTCATGCATTACCACTACAACCCCGGCAAAATCGTCGCCGTGACGCTGCAGGCGGACACCCCGTCCCCGTTCATCCCCGAAAGCGATGAGGAGAAGGTGGTCGAGGAAAAACCGAAGGACGGCGACAAACCGGCCGAGGGCGGCAAGCCTGCCGACGGCGAGAAAACGGCCGACGCCAAGCCGGCCGAGGCCAAGGACGGCGCCGCCAAGGCGGACAAGGACAAGCCCAAGACCGTCGAGATCAAGATCGACTTCGAGGGGTTGGAAAACCGGATCATCGACCTGCCGGTTCCCGACGGCAACTACGTGGGCATCGTCCCCGACAAGGAGCAGGTGTTCTTCGCCTCCGTCGGCGTGCCCGGTTCCGGGGCGCAGGGCGCCACCCTGCAGGTGTACGATCTGAAGAAGCGCGAGCTCAAGACGGTCATCGGCGGCGTCAACGGCGTGTCGTTCTCCTTCGACGTGAAGAAGATCCTGGTGCAGCAGGGCGGCGGTTACGCCATCATCGACGCCAAGCCGGACCAGAAGCCCACGGACCGGCTGAACCTGGCCGAAATGAAGATGACCGTGGATCCGCGCGCGGAGTGGCCGGAGATCTACACCGACGCCTGGCGCATCACCCGCGACTTCTTTTACGACCCCAACATGCACGGCGTCGACTGGGCGATGATCAAGGAGCGCTACGGCGCCATGCTGCCCGACGTGGCCCACCGGGACGATTTGAACTACCTCATCGGCGAGATGATCGCCGAGCTCAACAGCTCCCACACCTACCGCGGCGGCGGCGACTACCCGGAGGTGCCGCGGCTGGGCGTCGGCCTGCTGGGCTGCGACTTCGAGCTGGACGCCGCCAGCGGCCGCTACCGCATCGCCCGAATCTATCCCGGGCAGAACTGGGATCCGACCCGTCGCGGACCGCTCGCCCAGCCGGGACTCAAGGTGAAGGAGGGCGACTACCTCCTCGCCGTCAACGGACAGCCCCTCAAGCACCCCACCAACCCGTACGCCCTGCTGGCCAACACGGCGGGAAAGGCGATCCCCCTGACCGTCAACGCGCAACCGACGGATGAGGGCGCGACGGAGATCGTCGTCACCCCCGTGGCCAACGAGCTCATGCTGCGCTACCGTTACTGGGTGGACGCCAACCGCCGCAAGGTGGAAGAAGCCACCGGCGGCCGCGTGGGCTACCTCCACATGGCCGCCACCGCCGAACCCGGCGTCGAGGGCTTCAGCCGCGACTTCTACCCGCAGGTGCGCAAAGACGCGCTGATCATCGACCTGCGCTACAACTCCGGTGGGCACATTCCCGACATGTACATGAGCCGGTTGGACCGCAAGCCGCTGGGATTGTGGGCCACGCGTTACACCGACCCCACCGTCATCCCGGCAGCGACCCACTACGGTCCCAAGGTCTGTCTGGCCAACGGCTACTCCGGCTCGGGCGGCGACGCCTTCCCGTACTTCTTCCGCAAGTCGGGACTGGGCAAGCTCATCGGCACCCGCACCTGGGGCGGCCTCATCGGCCTGAGCGGCACGCCGCCGCTCATGGACAACGGCGGCGTGCAGATCGCCGACTTCTCCTTCTACAATACCGACGGCGAGTGGGACGTCGAGGGGAAGGGCGTCTCGCCGGACATCGAGGTGGACGACCGGCCCGACCTGGTGGTGGCCGGCCACGATCCGTGCCTCGAGAAGGCCATCGAGGTGCTCATCGAGGAGCTGAAAACGTACAAACAGCCGAAGCTGCCCATCCGGCCGCCGAAGAACCCGGTCCGCTGACGGCGGATTCCCATCGCCCGCACCATCCGGCGGCGCCCCTCCCGGGGCGCCGCCTTTTTTTTCAAGCGCCGCGGCCGCAGGATTGGATATAATCCGGTCAGATCGCGAACGGATCCGATCCTGCTCCGGAGTGGAGGTAACGATGAAACGCGCGTGGGCTCTGTGGCTGACGGCGGGAATGCTGCTGGCGGGCGCGGCGGCCGGCCAGGAGGCGGCCGTGGCGGTGACCATCAACGGCGACAATTATTCCATCGACGGAACGGTCATCCGGCAGACCTCATCGTCGTTCTTCGGCGACGGCGTGCTGCGGATAGCCGTGGTGACCTGCATCGAGGCGCACCACAAGAACGTCCAGGCGGTGGCCGAGAAGATGAAACCGGCCAAGCCGGACCTGATCGTCGTGGCCGGCGATACCTATGCGAACGACCTGACCGCGGTCCGGCCGGTCTATCCCTCCTTCGATGCCGATGCGGCCGAGATGGAAAAGGCCCTCCGGCCCCTGGCGGCCCTGGGTGTGCCGGTGCTGGTGATCCCCGGCCACATGGAGATCCGGCCGGTCTACGCCGAAGCGTTCAAGCGGTTGCAGAAGAAAGGATGCTCCAACGTCCTTGACCTGAATGGCAAGGTCGCCGATTTCCAGGGCGTGAACCTGGTGGGTCTCGGCGGCTACCACCTGCGGGAATTCAAGGCGGCCTCGGGCAAGCCGATGTGGGTGCTCCCACCCGAAGGGTTCCTGCTCGAGAAGGCGCAGTACGAGGCTGCGGCCGCCTCCATCCGGCAGCTGCTGCCCCAGGGCGAACCCGTCGTCCTGGTGACCCACGGACCGCCGCGCACCGACACGTCCCTGGATCTCGTCGTCGGCGTCGGCCAGGCGGGCGACACCGCCCTGGCGGAACTGCTGAAGGCCCTGCCGGCGGACGGGCCGCCGGTGATCAACGTGCACGGGCATCTCCACGAGCGGGGCGGCGAATCGTGCACCGCGTTCCCCGCCGGGCCGTCGTGGAACGCCGCCTCCGTCACGCTGACCAAAAACCCGCGGGCGCCGAACCTGCTCATGGTGGTGGTGACGCCGGACGGCCGCGTGGCCGCCAAGTACTTCTGACGCGTCCGGCGGCCGTTGCAAAGGATAGTGGCATGATGACAGTTCAGGGTGTGTTTTCGGTGCTGCCCACGCCGTTCACCCCCGACGATCGGGTGGATACGGACAGCCTCAAACGGGTGGTGGAACTGTACCTGGCCGCGGGCGTGAACGGCCTCACCATCCTCGGCGTGACCAGCGAAGCGGTCAAGCTCACCGACGCCGAGCGGCGCCTGGTCCAGGACACGGTGCTGGCTCACACCGCCGGCCGCGTACCGGTGGTGGCAGGCGCCACGGCCGCCGGCACGGCCGCCGCCGCGGACTACGCCCGGGCGGCGAAGGCCGCGGGCGCCGCGGCGGTCATGGTCAGCCCGCCGCGCATGCCCAAGCTGAACTCGGAGACCGTCCTGCGCCACTACCGGGAACTGGCGGCGGCGGTGGAGATCCCCATCGTGCTCCAGGACTACCCGCCGGTTTCGGGTTATACCATGGAGCCGGCGCTGCTGGCCCGCATCGCCCGCGAGGTGCCGGCGGTGCAGGCCATCAAGCTGGAGGATGCGCCCACGCCGTTCAAGACGGCCCGTATCCGCGAGCAGCTCCAGGGGCACCGGACGGCGATTCTCGGCGGTCTCGGCGGGATGTATCTCCTCGAGGAGCTCCTCGCCGGCGCCGACGGGGCCATGACCGGTTTCGCCTATCCCGAGGTGCTGGTGGAGGTGGTCCGCCGCTTCCACGCCGGCCGGCGGACGGAGGCGGCCGACGCGTTCTACGCATTCGTGGCCCTGATGCGGTTTGAGTTCCAGGAGGGAATCGGACTGGCCATCCGCAAGGAGATCCTGCACCGGCGGGGCGCCATCGCCCACCCGGCGGTGCGGCCGCCCGGGGCGGCGCTGGACGCCGTCACCCGCAAGGCGTTGGACAGCGTGTTGCAATGGATCTGCACGAAACAGGGGGCCGCATGGATCTAGGACTGGCCGGCAAGGTGTGCATGGTGGGCGGGGCGAGCCGCGGGCTGGGGTACGCCGTGGCGCGGGCGTTGGCGGCCGAGGGCGCGCGGGTGTCCATGGCGTCGCGCGATTTCGCGGCCATCGACGCCGCCGGCGACCGCATCCGCACCGAGACCGGCGCCGACGTGCTGAGCGTGCCGGCGGACCTGCGCTCGGCCGCGGCCATCGACGGCTGGGTGCAGGCGACCGTCGGTACGTTCGGTGACGTGGACGGGCTGTTCGTCAACACCGGTGGCCCGCCGGCGGGTGGGTTCTTCGATTTCGACGACCAGGCATGGCAGGATGCCTTCGAGCTGCTGGTGCTCGGCGGCGTGCGCCTGGTCCGGGCGGCCGTGCCGCTCATGCGGACGCGCGGCGGCGGCAGCATCGTCTTCTCCACGTCGTCATCGGTGCGCGAGCCCATTCCCAACCTGACGCTCTCCAACGTCGTCCGGGCGGCGGTCCCCGCGCTGGCCAAGACCCTGGCCGCGGAGCTGGCCCGGGACCGGATCCGCGTGAACAACCTGATGCCGGGCCGCATCGACACCGACCGGGTGCGCCACCTGGACCGGGTCAATGCCGAGCGGCAGGGTCTTGCCGTCGCCGACGTGCAGGCACGATACCGTGCCGCCATTCCGCTGGGGCGCTACGGTGAGCCCGGCGAGTACGCCCGGGCCGCGGTATTCCTGCTATCCGATGCGGCCGCCTACATCACCGGCGCCACGCTGCTCGTGGACGGCGGGCAGATGCGCAGCGTGATGTGAGTCCGGGCCCATGAACAGTGAATGGAGATAGGAGCTAAGAGATAGGGGGCAGGCTGTGTCGTGATCGTGAGACGTACTCGTAATTCGTACTCGTGATCGAGGCTCGTTCCCGTATTGCGGACATCGGACTTCGGACATCGGATATCGGGCTTGGGACCTGGATCATAGAATTCAGATCGTTGTACCGATCCACCGATTCACCCATTCACCCATTCACCCATCCACCGATTTACCGCCTCCGTAATGTGCCGCCTGAGCGGGCATCCTCCCGCCACACCCACAGAGCGAGGGCCAGGGCGACTGCGCCGAGCGCAGCGAACATGAGCAGGCTCGCCTGGTAGGAGCGGGTGACGTCCCGCAGCCAGCCGTTGAGCAGAGGGAAGAGCGCCAGCCCGATGTTCTGGACCATCATGGTCAGGCCGAAGACGACTCCCGTGCGGCGCGGGTCCACTACCAGGGCCAGCGACGGCCAGAACGCCGCCGGCAGGAGCACAAACGCCGCCGCCAGGAGCAGCATCGGGCCGGCGGGATGGAGGTCGGTGAGCGCCATGAGCAGAAACGCGGGCACCTGAAGAAGCGGACCGGCTACGAGTAGGCCGCCGCGGCCGCCGCGGCGGTCCACCCAGGCGCCGGCCAGGGGGGCGAACACCATCGAGCTGAGGGTCAGCAGCGACGCCAGCCCGCCGGCGGTGCCGAACAGGTGGAGGAAGTTGGCACCGAGGCGAAGGGCGAAGCCGCCTTCGGCCGCGGCCACGCGGGGGATGTGCCACCGGTCGGCGAACAGGTCGGTGGCCAGCGCGGTGAAGGGGAAGATCGCCGAGTAGAAGGCCACGCACAGCAGCGTCAGCAGCCAGTACACGCGGGGCAGGGCGCGCAGGTTCCCCCAGGCGAAGCGCGCGCCGCCGCGAGTCGCCTCGAGCGCCCCGAGCCGTTCGGCGCGACGATCCAGGAGACAATACGCCAGGAACAGCAGCAGCGACAGCCCGCACAGCCCGGCGGTCACGGCGAGCGCCGGCTGGTATCCGCCCAATGAAGCGGCCAGCAGTTCACCCGAGTTGAAGCTCAGGATGCTGCCCAGCCGGCCGCAGGCGATCACGATGCCCATGGCCAGCGCCAGCTCCCGGCCGCGGAACCAGCGGGCGCCGATGGTGAGGAGCACCACGTGCACCGACTCGGCGCCGCATCCGAACAGGAACCGGCCCGCGAGCATCAGGGGCAGCGACGGCGCCGCCGCGGCCAGGCCCGCGCCCGCGACCACCAGACCCAGGAACAGCAGCCCGGCGCGGCGGGGGCCCAGGCGGTCGATGGCCAGCCCCACCACCAGCAGCGACAGGATGGCGGCGCCCGAATAGAGGGTGTAGAAGGTGGCCACGGTGCTGCGGGCGGCGCCCAGCGTCTCCACCAGCGTCGGGGCGATGGCGCCGAAGATGTCGTAAGCGAAGGTGATGCCCAGCGGCACCAGCGCCACGATGAAGAGCACGGCGAAGCGGTGCCGGCGGCTGGCCGGGTCGAGCCAGGCGCCCGCGGCGCCTGTGTTCTGGTGGCGGGGGTCGCTCGGCTGGGGTTCGGGTGTCATGGTCTTGCGGTTATCACATCGGGGCCGGCCGGACCGGACAGCCCCCTCATTCGATGCCCGCGTAGTAGATTCGGATGAACCGCTCCTGCACCGGGAACGACCAGTGCACGTCGCGCACGAAGACGGCGGCGCTGTCGTGATCGCCTGCCGCCAGCAAGTCGGTGATGCGCCGGTGTTCGTCCACCGAGGCGTATTCCCACTCCTTGAGGAGCTGATCCCGCTTGGGGAAATCATAGAGCCGCTTTTTCAGGTTGTGGACGATCCGGTGCAGGGCGGCGTTGCCCGCCAGCTCGATGTAGGTGTCGTGGAAAGTCAGGTTCAGACGGTAGAAGCCGGCGAAGTCGTCGGAGTCCAGCGCGGCCTTCATGCCGGCGTTTAGCCCGGCCATCGCCTCGGCGTGCTCGGGGCGGAACCTCCCGCGCCCGGCCAGCACCGCGCTGCTCTCCAGCGCGCCGATGATCTGGTAGATGTCCCGGATGTCCTGCAGGGTCAGGGCGGTCACATAGACCCCGCGGCGGGGCAGGAAGCGGACGAATCCTTCCGTCTCCAGCACAATGAGCGCATCACGTAGCGGCGTTTTGCTCACGCCCAGGCGCTGGCACACGGCATCCAGGTTGATGGCGTCGCCGGGGCGCAATTCCTGCCGGCTGAGCTGGTTGCTCAGGTAATCGTACACCTGCTCCTTGAGTGTCTTCAAGTTCAGCTGGTAGCCGTCGCCCATGGGTCAACCTCCTGCGGTCGTCATTGCGGTATGGAGATTGAGTCCAACACCATCAATCAGTTTGAACAATGAGTGTCGAATGAGATCGTACGCCAAGTCATTTCCAATGTCAAATATTGACTTTGGATCTAAAATCAGATATATCAGATATCAGAGATCACTGGTCATCAGATGATCTCATCTGCTTGGGGTTGGAGGCGGCGATGGCGATGGACGGCGAGATATCCGGAATCATCTTCGATATCAAGCGGTTTGCCATTCATGATGGACCGGGGATCCGCACCAGCGTGTTCCTGAAGGGCTGTCCGCTCCGGTGCGCCTGGTGCCACAATCCCGAAGGGTTGTCTCCTGAACCGGAGATGGTCCTGCAACCCCACAAGTGCATCGCCGGCTGCCGTTTCTGCGTGGACGCCTGTCCGCACGGGGCGGCATCGGTCGCAGATGGCGGTCCGGCCATCGACGCCGCGCGCTGCGTCCGTTGCGGCGCGTGCGCCGCGGCGTGTCCCACCGGTGCCATCCAGCGGATCGGCCGGGCGGTGACCGCAGCGCAGGTCATGGCGGAGATCGAGCCGGACCGGATCTTCTACGTCGAGTCGGGCGGCGGCGCCACATTTACGGGGGGCGAACCGCTGGCTCAGCCCGATTTCCTCTGTGCGCTGCTGGCTCTTTGCCGCGAGCGGGGCATCGACACCGTGGTGGACACCGCCGGCTGCGCTCCAGTCGAGGTGCTGGACCGCGTGGCGGAGCTGGCCGGCGAATTCCTGTTCGACTTGAAAGTCATCGATGCGGCCGCCCACCGGCGGTTCACCGGCGGGTCGAACCGCCAGATCCTGAACAACCTCGAGCGCCTGGTGCACCGGGGCGCCCGCGTCATGGTCCGGGTGCCGCTCCTGCCGGGGGTCAACGATGACCCCGCCTCGCTCGAGGCCATGGGCCGGTACCTGGAGGAGTTGGGCGGCATCACCGGAGTGGCCCTGCTCCCCTTCCACCGGGGCGGCGGCCAGAAATACATCAAGCTGGGCCGGCGCGACACGTTCGCCGGCGCCGTGGCCCCCGCGCCGGAGCGGGTGGCGGCGGCGCGGGCGACGCTGGAGCGCCACGGCCTGACGGTTCAGATCGGAGGCTGAGATGAACGAACGGATCCGCGCGCTGCGCGAGGAAAGCCTGAACGCCGTCCCCCGGATCTCGCCGGAGCGGGCGCGGCTGATCACCGAATTCTACCGCAGCGCCGAGGCGCGCCGCGTGTCCGCCCCCGTCCGCCGCGCGCTGGCGTTCCGTCACGTGCTGGCGCACAAGACGATCTGGATCGGCGACGGCGAACTCATCGTGGGCGAGCGCGGCCCGGCGCCCAAGGCCACGCCCACCTATCCCGAGATCACCGCCCACAGCCTCGAGGATCTGCAGATCCTCGACAGCCGGCCCAAGATCCCCTACCGGGTGGACGCGGAGACGCTCCGGATCTACCGCGACGAGATCCTGCCGTTCTGGCAGGGCGCCACGCAGCGGGACCGCCTCTTTGAACAGATGACCCCCGAGTGGCGCGCCGCTTTCGACGCCGGCGTGTTCACCGAGTTCATGGAGCAGCGGGCGCCGGGGCACACCGTGCTCGACGACAAGATCTACCGGAAGGGGATGCGCGACATCCAGGCGGAAATCGACGCGCGGCTTGCCGCGCTCGACTTCCACGGCGACCCCGGCGCATGGGCCAAGCA
Organism: Acidobacteriota bacterium; assembly: GCA_012517875.1. Taxonomy (NCBI): domain Bacteria; kingdom Pseudomonadati; phylum Acidobacteriota; species Acidobacteriota bacterium. Next base: position 13,863 of record JAAYUB010000062.1, read on the forward strand.
GGAGGAACTGCGGGCCATGCGCATCGCGGCGGACGCGATCGTGATCTTCGCCGAGCGGCATGCCGCCAAAGCACGGGAGCTGGCGGCCGCCGCGGGCGACCCGGCGCGCCGGGCGGAGCTGGAGCGGATCGCCGCCGTGTGCGACCGCGTGCCCGCCCATGCCCCGCGCGACTTCCACGAGGCGCTGCAGGCGTACTGGTTCGTCCACCTGGGCGTGATCACCGAGCTCAACCCGTGGGACGCCTTCAACCCCGGCCGGCTGGACCAGCACCTTTGGCCGTTTTACCGGCAGGGACTGGCCGACGGTTCGCTCACTGAGACGCAGGCCCGCGAGCTGCTCCAGGCGTTCTGGGTCAAGTTCAACAACCAGCCGGCGCCGCCCAAGGTGGGCGTCACCGCCGAGGAGAGCGGCACCTACACCGATTTCGCCAACATCAACCTGGGCGGGCTCACCCCCGACGGCGGCGACGGCGTGAACGACCTGACGTTCATCCTGCTCGACGTGATCGAGGAGATGCGGCTGCTGCAGCCCAGCTCCAACATCCAGCTTTCCAGGAAGAGCCCCGACGCGTTCCTCCTGCGCGCGCTGAAGATCCTCCAGACGGGCTTCGGCCAGCCGTCCATCTTCAACGCCGACACCATCGTCCAGGAGCTGACGCGCCAGGGGAAAAGCCTGGTGGACGCGCGCGGCGGCGGCGCCAGCGGCTGCGTCGAGGCGGGCGCCTTCGGCAAGGAGGCGTACATCCTCACCGGCTACTTCAACCTGCCCAAGATCCTGGAGCTCACCCTGCACGACGGGGTGGACCCGAACACCGGCATCCGCCTGGGGCCGGCCACTGGGGCGGCGGTGACGCTGGCCGACTTCGACGCGCTCATGACCGCTTTCGAGCGGCAGGTGCGCCACTTCGTGGACGTGAAGATCCGGGGCAGCAACGTCATTGAGCGGCTGTTCGCCGAGCACCTGCCCGTGCCGTTCCTGTCGATCCTCATCGACGACTGCGTGGCCCGGGGGCGCGACTACCACGACGGCGGCGCCCGCTACGACACCTCGTACATCCAGGGCGTCGGAATCGGCACCATCACCGATTCTCTGTCCGCCATCAAGACTCACGTCTACGACCGGCAGACGCTGGACATGAACGGGCTGATGGAGCTGCTCCGGACCGACTTCGCCGGTTGCGAGGACCTGCGCCTGCTGCTGGCCGAGAAGACGCCCCGCTACGGCAACGACGACGACGCGGCCGACACCGTCATGCGGCGGGTGTTCGACCTGTACGTCCGGGCGGTGGACGGCCGGCCCAACACCCGCGGCGGCACGTACCGCGTCGACATGCTCCCCACCACCTGCCACGTCTACTTCGGCCGGGTCACCGGCGCCACCCCCGACGGGCGGAAGGCGCGGCAGCCGCTGTCGGAGGGGATCTCGCCGGTGCAGGGCGCCGACCGCCGCGGGCCCACCGCCGTGGTGCGTTCGGCGGCCAAGATGGACCACCAGCGCACGGGCGGCACGCTGCTGAACCAGAAGTTCCTGCCGTCGCTCATGGCCGAGGAGACCGGCCGCCGCAAGGTGGCCCAGCTCGTGCGGGGCTACTTCCGCATGGACGGCCACCACATCCAGTTCAATGTGGTGGACGCCGCCACGCTGCGCGACGCCCAGGCCCACCCGGAGCGCTATCGCGATCTCATCGTCCGGGTGGCCGGCTACAGCGACTACTTCGTGGACCTCAACCCGGCGCTGCAGGAGGAAATCATCACCCGCACCGCCCACGGGGACGTGTAGTTCAGGCGTCCCGCGTGGCTCAGGCGTCCCGCCTGAGCGAAAACCGATCCGGCGAGCCAGCGAACCGGCGAGGGGAGTTGCCCGGATGCTTCACCGGTGACGGCCGGAGACCAAATCGACAACTCCGACGAGGATGGGAACGCCCTCGTCTCGTGGCTGCCGGCTCGCGCCGGCAGCTTTTTTTCAACGGTTCAGGCATCCCGCCCACGAAGACGCCGCTGGCGGTGGGCGTGAAGCGGTGAGGGAATCTTTGCGCTGCCTGGCGCGCCCTGACCCGGATGTCCGCACCCGCCTCCATACAAAACGGCCGGCGGCGTACTCTCTATCGGAGCGGTTGACGGCGGTCGCTGGATACCGTTTTATTTTATTCATGTATTCCTTAAGATTTAATGGTACGATACATCTTCATTAATGATCACAATTGGTTCTGATTCAGGAGGCATCATGTCAGCGATCGCCCGTTCCACCCGGTTTTTTTGTGGGACTCATCCGTTTATGAGCAGCGCCACGCCGACGCATCTCGCGGCGCTGGCCGTCGCGCTGTGCGCGGCCGCGCTGCTGCTGACCACTCCGGCCAGCGCCCAGACCGCCGACCTGTTCTTCTCCGAGTATATCGAGGGGAGCAGCAACAACAAGGCGCTGGAGATCTACAACGGCACCGGCGCCGCGGTGGACCTGGCGGCCGGCCAGTACGTCGTCCAGATGTACTTCAACGGGAGTGCCACCGCCGGCCTGACCATCACCCTGAGCGGCACCGTGGCCGCCGGCGACGTGTGGGTCGTGGCCCACTCTTCGGCCAATGCGACCATTTTGGCCCAAGCCGACCAGACGAACGGCTCCGGCTGGTACAACGGCGACGACGCCGTGGTCCTGCGCAAAGGCGGCACCGGCGGCACCATCGTCGACGTGATCGGCCAGGTCGGATACGACCCGGGCTCCGAATGGGGTTCCGGACTCACCTCCACCGCCGACAACACCTTGCGCCGCATGGCCTCGGTGTGCGCCGGCGACACGGACGGCTCCAACGCCTTCGACCCCGGTGCGGAGTGGGACGGCTATGCCACCGACACTTTCGACGGCCTGGGCAGCCACACCGCCGACTGCCGCGCGCCGAAAATCAATGAGTTTTCAGCCAGCACTGCCGGCGTGGATGTGGAGTTCGTCGAGATCTTCGCCATCCCCAATACCGACTACTCAAACCTGACCATCCTCGAGATCGAAGGCGATTATTTCAGCACCGCAACCGGTATGGTGGACGAAGTGATTGCCGTGGGCACCACCGACGCCAACGGTTTCTATCTCGCCAACCTTATTGCCAATTCGCTGGAGAACGGCACGCTCACGCTGCTGCTGGTGGAAAATTTTACCGGCAGCGCCGGAAACGATCTGGACACGAACGACGACGGCGTATTCGACAGCACGCCCTGGACCCAGATCGTGGACGCGGTGGCCGTCCATGACGGCGGCGCTTCGGACCTGATGTACGGCGCGCCGGTTCTGGGCGTGTCATATGACGGGCTGCCCTTCGCCCCGGGCGGCGCGTCGCGCATTCCCGACGGCGCCGACACCGACACCGCCGCCGACTGGGTGCGCAACGACTTCGACTTGGCCGGCATCTCCGGCTATACCGGCACGCCGGTGTTCGGCGAGGCGTTCAACACGCCCGGCGCCGCCAACGCCGCCGTGCCGCGCCCCCCGGTGATCAACGAATTTTCGGCCAGCACTGTCGGCACGGATGTGGAGTTCGTCGAGATCTTCGGCGCACCCAACACCGACTACTCCGCGCTGACCGTCCTGGAGATCGAAGGTGACTCCGGAAACGTGGGCGTGGTGGACGAAGTGATCGCCGTGGGCATCACCGACGCCAACGGCTTTTATCTCGCCAACCTTATTGCCAATTCGCTGGAGAACGGCACGCTCACGCTGCTGCTGGTGGAAAATTTCACCGGCAGCGCCGGAAACGACCTGGACACGAACGATGACGGTGCCTTCGACACCACGCCCTGGACTCAGGTCGTCGACGCAGTCGCCGTCCACGACGGCGGCGCCACGGACGTGACCTACGGCGTGCCGGCTTTGGGTGTGTCGTATGATGGTCTGCCCTACGCCCCCGGCGGCGCCTCGCGCATTCCCGACGGCACTGACACGGATACCACCGCCGACTGGGTGCGCAATGACTTTGACCTGGCCGGCATCACCGGTTACACCGGCACGCCGGTCGAGGGCGAAGCCTACAACACCCCCGGCGCCACCAACCGTCGGGTGCAGTACATGGTGATCAACGAGATCCACGCCGACCCGGACGCCGCCGCCGGCGACGCCAACGGGGACGGTACGGTGAACACCACCCAGGACGAGTTCGTGGAGATCGTCAATACGTCCCTGTCCGACAAAGACCTCTCCGGCTGGACCCTCTCTGACGCCACCGGTGTCCGACACGTCTTCCCCGCCGGGACCACCGTGGCGGCCGGCTGCGCCGTTGTGGTGTTTGGCGGGGGGACGCCCATGGGCCTGTTCGGCGGCGCCGAGGTGCAGATCGCGTCCACCGGCGCGCTCGGTTTGAACAACGACGGCGACACGGTCACCCTGACCGACACCACGGCGGTGGAACAGGCCGTCGCCACGTACGGCGCCGAAGGCGGCGACAACCAGAGCCTGACCCGGGATCCCGACATCACGGGCACTACGTGGGTGAAGCACACCGTGGCCACCGGCTCCGGCGGGACCCGCTTCTCGCCCGGTACGCCCATCGCCGGCGGCACCTTCGCCGGCTGCGTGATTGTCATCCCCGAGTACACCATCGCCCAGATCCAGGGCAACGGATTGACGTCGCCGTATCTGTACGACCTGGTCATGACCCGCGGCAACATCGTCACCGCGCTGGACAGCAACGGCTTCTTCATGCAAACGCCTGACGGCTCCGACGACGGCGACGCCGACACCTCCGAGGGCATCTTTGTCTTCACCCTCACGGCGCCGACGGGCGTGGCGGTGGGCGACAACGTCGACGTTCAGGGCGTCGTGACGGAATACTACGATTTCACCGAGATCGGCACTCCGTCGCTCGCCCCCCTGGTCACGGTCAATTCCAGCGGCAACAGCCTGCCGGCAACGGTGGTTCTGGACGGCGCCACCCCCGTGGGCACCCAGCCGTGGCCGGCCATCGAGCTGGAGCGCTACGAGAGCATGCTGGTCGAGGTGACCGGCGCCCGCGCCACCAGCCCGTCCGACCAATACGGCGACGTGACCATGACGTCCGGCCCGAACCTGAAGTTCCGGGAACCCGGCATCGAGTATCCCGGCCTCGTCGGGCTGCCGGTGTATGACGGCAATCCGGAAGTATTCGACCTGGATCCCAACGGACTGCTCCTGCCCGAGCTGGAGGTCTTCGGCGGCGCCACCTTCGACGCCGTGGGACCGCTGGGCTACTCGTTCGGCGACTACCAGATCCTGCCCGTCACCCTCACCCTGATCAACCCGACGCTGCCCCGGGCGGTGCGGGATCGCAACCCGGGCGAGTTCACCGTCGCCACCCAGAACTTCTACCGGATCTATGACCCGGTGGATGATCCGGATAAGGACGACGACGTGTTCACCGCGCAGGAATACGCCGACCGCCTGAACAAGGCGTCGCTCCAGGTGCGCACCGTGCTGGGCGCACCCGACATCCTGGGCGTCCAGGAGGTGGAGAACATCACCGTCCTCGAAGACCTGGCCGCCAAGATCGCCGCCGACGACCCGACCCTGAACTACACCGCCGTGCTGGAGGAGGGCTGGGACGTCGGCAGCATCGACGTGGGCTTCCTGGTGCGCGACACCATGACCATCGTCAACTGGTACCAGGTGCAGCCCGACGACACGTTCGATTACGGCGGCACGACCTACATCCTGCACGACCGGCCGCCGCTGCTGCTCGAGGCTTACTACTCGGCCGGCCTGATGGACATACCCGTGAGCGTGCTGGTGGTGCACAACCGGTCCATCGATGACGCCAGCGACCGCGTGCGCGTGAAGCGCTGGACCCAGGCGTACCGCATCTCCCTGTTCGTCCAGAGCTACCAGGACACCTATCCCGACATCCCGCTGGTGGTGTTGGGCGATTTCAACGCCTTCGAGTTCACCAGCGGTTACGTGGATCCCCTGGGGCAGATCACCGGCAGCCCGGATCCGCTGGGCGCCATGTATCCGGCCACCGACGAGGTGGATCCCGACCTGACGAATCAGATCTTCAACCTGCCGGCGGAGGAGCGCTACACGTACCACTTCGACGGCGACGCCCAGGCGCTGGACCACATTCTGACTTCCGCTGCGGCCGCCCCGCTCGTGGTGGAGATGCAGGCCGGCCGCGGCAACACGGATGTCCCGCGGGATTACCTGAATGATCCCAACACGCCGCTGTTCTGCTCCGACCACGACGGCCTGGTGCTGTACCTGAGCGGCGCCTCCGTCAGCGACCTGGTCTGGGAAGACCTGGACCAGAACGGCCTGCAGGACGCCGGCGAGTGGGGCGTCGCGGGCGTCTGGGTCAGCCTCTACACTGCTGCCGATGATTATGTGGGCTCCGTCCAAACCGACGCCGGCGGCCTCTACCGCTTCGACGGCCTGCTCCCCGGCGACTACTACCTGATCTTCGACGCGCCGGACGGCTATGTGCTCACCCTGGCCGACCAGGGCGCCGACGACACCGTTGACAGCGACGCCGACCCAACCACCGGTTCCACCGCCATCTTCACTCTGGCCGCCGGCGAGGAGAACAAGACCCTTGACGCCGGCCTCATAGAGGTTTTCACCATCACCGCCACCGCCGGTCCCGGCGGCACCATCGACCCGATCGGCGACGTGGTCGTCTGGATCCACGCCGACCAGACCTTCACCGTCACCGCCGACGCCGGCAACACCATCCGGGATGTGCTGGTGGATGACGTCTCGCAAGGCTCCAGCGCCACCTACACCTTCTACGACGTCACCGCCGACCACACCATCGAGGCCGTCTTCAACCGGCCGCCGGTGGCTGTGGACGACGGATACACCGCCTTCGAGGACAACCCGCTGAGCGTCTCCGCAGTCAGCGGCCTGCTGGCCAACGACAGCGACCCGGACGGCGATGCCCTGATCGCCGCGACGGTGACTCTGCCGGCCAACGGCACGCTGGCGCTCCAACCCGATGGCGCGTTCGTCTACACGCCCAATCCCGGCTACAACGGCACGGACAGCTTCACCTACCAGGCCTCCGACGGCGAACTCGTTTCGGCGCCGGCGACCGTGACCATCACTGTGAAGCCCGTGAACGACCCGCCCGTCGCCGCCAACCTCTCGCTGACCACCGTCGTGGACATGCCTGTGGGTGGCGTGCTGCCTGGCGCCGACCCGGACGGCGACGCCCTCGTCTATCACATCGTGTCCGAGCCTGGGCTGGGCGTGCTCAGCGGCTTCGATCCCAACACCGGCGCGTTCACGTACGTGCCCAATCCGTTCGTCACCGGTGTGGATACCTTCACCTTCACCGTCTCGGACGGCGAGTTCACGTCCGCGCCGGCCACGGTGACGGTCACGATCCTTCCGCTGCTCTTCCAGACCTTCGCCGCCCATGTGGTGGCCAACGACGAGTGGTTCACCACCCTGTGGGTCACCAATGCCGGCGACACGCCGACGCCCGTCTTCGCGCACGCGTTCGGCGCCGACGGCCATCTGCTGGAAGCGGTGGCTCTGGGCGACCTGTCGCCGCAGGCGACCCTCACCGTGAATGCCGGCGACATCTTCGGCGAAGCGGCCATGGCCGGCGACGCCTGGGTCCGGATCGGGACCCAGGCCCCGGCGCTGGGCATGCTGGCCTTCGGCACCGCCGACTTCCAGACGTACTCCGCCATGCCCATGTTCGACTGGGCCGCGTACGAGCTGGTGTTCCCGTACGTGTACATCTCCGACATCTGGTTTACCGGCGTCACATTGATCAACGTGGGCCCGGCCGGCGCGGATGTCGTCCTCGAGGCCGTGTCCGAGAGCGGCGAGATCCTCGACCAGGCCGACGTCGCCATTCCGTCCCGCGGCAAGTACGTCCGGATGGTGGACCAGATTTTCACCGTCGACGATCCGAACGCGATCCGGTTCATCCGGGTGACCGCCACGTCGCCGCTGATCGGCTTCGAGCTGTTCGGCACCTCGCTGGGTCAGGGTGTCGCCGGGCTGCCGGCGTTTGCCGAGGAGGCTGTCGATGTGTCCGGCAAGGTCAGACCGGCCGCCGCTGACGGTCCGGCCGAGGGGCTCGGCGCGATGTCCGTCCCGCCGGGATTCTGGGGCTGGGGCCTGTCCGGCGACTCCATCCAGCTGGATTGGGACCCGAATCCCCCCGGCGAAGGCGTGCTGTATTACAACGTTTACGACAAGAACGACATCTACACCACCCTGCTCGGCAGCACCGAGGAGACCCGCTTCACCGTCACCGGCCTGCAGCCCGAAACATGCTACCTCTACCAGGTACGGGCGGTGAACGCCGAGGGCGTGGAGTCGCTTGACACCAAGTGGCTCGTCGTCTGCACGCTGGCCGAGGGCCAGACCGATTACGCCTACCGCATCTTCTACAACGAAGTGCCCGACCCTGCCGCCTACATGACCGGCATGACTGTCTCCAACCTCGGCGACGCTCCGGCGACGGTGCAGATCACCCTCCACGACGCCGCCGGCGCGGCGCTGTGGCAGGAGGCGTGGGACGTGCAGAGCCTCGAGCAGATCACCCGGGAGCTGCCGGCCATGGTGGGCGGCGGCGTGCCCCCGGGCACCGCGTACCTGAAGGCGGGCGCCGACTCGCCCATCCTCGGCTTCGAGCTGTTCCACAATCTGCTGGACAAGGCCGACACCTTCCGCGTGGACTGCGTCGCGGGCACCGACCGCGGCAGCCTGCAGGCGGCCTTCCCCATGGTGCGTGGCGGCGCGGATTGGACCACGTCGCTGCGGATCACCGATCTGGCCGGTACGGACCAGGAGCTCACCGTCGAGGCCTTCGCCGCCAGCGGCGCCCTGGTGGGGTACTGGACCACACCGCTGGCCGCGCACGGTCAGCTCGAGACGACGCTCGAAACCATGTTCCCCGGCCACGGCGCGGCGGTGGTTTCGCTCAGAATGACGGCCACCGGCCGGATCAACGCCACGCTGGTCACCGTCTCGTCCGACCTGACCCGCATGGCCGCCATGTCCGGCCTGCCGGTGAATTGATTCGGTTCAGCAACACCATCTGATCAACGCACCCGCCGGCTCCCCCTCGGGGGAGCCGGCGTTTTTTCTGCCGGTGAATGGGTAAATGGGTGAAAAAGTGAATGGACCGGATTCGTACCTGTCACGGTGTTCGTGCTCGTAATCGTAATTCGTAATCGTCATCGTGCTCGTAATCGAGGCTCGAGACTCGAGACTCGAGGCTGGAGGCTCGTTCCCAGCCACCGGGTTTCGCGGTTCGGGGTCCGGGGCTCGGCACTTGCCACCAAGGATCAACCATCAACTATCAACTATCAACTATCAACAATAGTCGGACCTGGGTTCTGGGCCCAGGATCACAGAATCCGATACTCATACCCATTCACCTGTTTGGGAAATTGTCCGGGCTGTTCAGTTCTCTCCTAGATCAAACACCGATGGTGTACAATCCCGACGATCCGCTTGCGCTTGTCCCGACTTTTTTCTACAGTATGGTCATCCAGCCGGAAATATCAGAGGAGGCTGTGACCGTGATTCATCTGCTCAGTCGCCCTGCCACCCCCAAACAGATCGAGGAGATGCTCCAGGAGCATGAGGGCATGGTCAAAATCGTGGTCGATATCCGGCGGAGAATCCTGGCAGGCGGCGGCGAAATGCACGCGGACGGCGAGATGTTGCTCCTCGAGAATGGCAGCGAGCAGGACGATCTGTAGGGCGCCAACTGGTACCCGGGCGAACAGCGAATCACGTTCGAATCGCTCATCAACATCCGGCCGGCTCTGGGCAACCGGAGCATTGTCATTCAAGATGATAGCATTCGCCGGGAGGTCGAACGGTTGGCGCGCGAGCTGCTGAGCGGAGTCCGGTGATGGAGAAGGAGAAGCATCGGCAGCTATTCCTGCGCGATCCGCTGCCCGTCCGGCTGGGCGGGCTCGCCGCGACCCTGGGCCGGATCTCGTCCAGTGCGCGAGAGGGGAGCGAGCCGGCGACGACACGCTGCCTCATAGAGGAAGCGAGGCACATGATCGAATGGACGGCGGCCGACGCCGAGCCTGAAGCGGCCGCCGAACTGGTGCTCGTCCAGCGTCAGCTCACGCTGTGGCAGAATGCTTGGGAGGCCGCCTGCCGGGACCGCCGCCAGCGGGTGCTCCTCTCGGTACAGGCGAAGATCTGGTCGGACAGAACCCTCGCCCTTTCCGGGCTGCTGGGTCCCACCACCTGATTTTTCCCCCTCACCGGTCCAGTGCCAGGCGGAAGCCGACGTCCATGGAGCGCTCCGCCGGGTCCTGCCAGTAGCGCCACGGGGCTCGCGCGGCCCAGGCGCCGGCGCGGAAGCAGCCGCCGCGGATGACCTTCGCGTACTCCGGATCGTTGTCGTACCGTCCCCACGGGTTGAACGGTTCGATGGCTGGATACTGCCAGAACCAGTCGGCGCACCACTCATAGACGTTACCCAGCATGTCGTATAGGCCGAACGCGTTGGGCTGCTTCCGTCCCACCGGCTGCGTGGTGCCACCGGAGTTGCCGTCATGCCAGGCGATGGCGTCCAGGTCACCGTAGCGGTCGCCGGTGGTGCCGGCCCGGCAGGCATACTCCCACTCGCGTTCGGTGGGGAGACGGTAGGCCCGCTGCGTGCGCGCGCGGAGCTTGTCGAGGAAAATGTTGATGTCGATCAGGTCCATGCACTCCACCGGATGGTCGGATCCCCGGCGGAAGTGGGCGGGATTGTCGCCCATCACCGTTTGCCACTGACCCTGGGTCACCGGCGTGACGCCCAGCCGGAAACACTCGACCCGGACTTCGTGGACGGGCTGTTCGTACTCCGACGCCTCCGCCGACTCGGAGCCCATGAGAAACGTTCCGGTGGGAATGGTGACGAGTTCGATGTGGATGGCAGCCTCCGCAGACGCTGGGTCGATCGCCCGGCGCTCACCCGGTCATTCGTCCGGACGCCCCGGCCGCGGGTCCGACGTGCCGGCATGCCGAACTATAGCCGGTCAGTCCCGGTGGGGCAAGGCCGAAATGTCCGCAGCGCCCGGAGTGTGATCGGCATCACTTTTTTTCAGACGAAACGGCTGCCGGCGTACCTTAATACCATCATCCTTGACGAGGAGTCAGCGCATGGTTCCATCTGCCCGTCTGCATCTTCTGCCCGCTGCCCGTTACGGCCTGGCTGCGGGCCTCATGCTGGTGGTCCTGGCGGCCGTGGCCGCCGCCGAGGCGCCGGTCGACCGGAACGACCAGTTCACCGCCTACATCGGCACGAACGCCTTCCAGTTCTCGCCGCTCCACCCCGGCGGGCTCGGCCAGGTACGGCTGTTCACCGTCCTGAGCCACCCCGACGCGGCGCGTGACCGCGACTTCGGCCGGACGTTCTGGCGGCTGCGGATCACGGGACCGGGCGCTTCCGAGCAGATGGTCCGCTACGCCCGGGGCGCGGTCTGGCTCGACGACCAGGGCGCCGCGTACGCCGAGTTCTACTGGGACGGCCGCGACACCGAGGGGAATCTGGTCCCGGCCGGCGAGTACCGTTATACGTTCCAGGCGCGATTCGTCTCGAACCGGCTCAAGCTGGCCCAGCGGCCGGCGATCGCCCGCATGACCGCCGGCTATGACGATATCGAAGCGGAGCCCGACGTCGAGGAGGCGTTCGCCTCCACCGGCCGCGTGGTGGTCAATTACGGGCTGGATGAGGAGGGTGCCGCCTACAACCGTGAAAGCCGTGTGGGAGGCGCCTGTGCCCTCCAGCAGAACACGCCGCTGGCGAGCGGTTTCGGCTACAACTTTTACTACGGCTCCACCCACAGCCACTCCAATTACTCCGACGGCGGACAGGACCCCGGCAATTGCGCATCCGGCAACGCGAACGGTTCCGGCGCCTTCGGCCCGGACCAGGTCTACGACTACGCCCGCAACGCGGCCGGGATGGACTACTGGATCATCACCGACCACAACCACCTCTTCGAGGAGGCGGTCACCACCAGCAACCCGCCCCTGACCGAGGCCAAGGTGAAGCAGCGCTACGCCTACGGCCTGGCCGCCGCCGCTTCCGCCACGGTGGACGGCACCTTCGTCGCCCTGTGGGGCCAGGAGTTCGGCGTGCTGACGAACTCCGACCAGGGGCACGTGATCGTCATCGAAAGCCCCAAGCTGTTCGGCTGGGACTCCTGCTCCTCCTGCACCGGGTCCACCCCCGAGTGCAGCGCCGGCAGCAACTGCTACTTCGACGTCTACGTGCCGAAGCGGTACGCCTACCTCACCCTCTACGCCCGCTCGGTGCAGTACCCGTCCGCCGCCGGTGCGCTGGGTATCCTGTGCCACCCCGACAGCGGCCACTTCGACGGTTTCGCCTACAACGCCGACGCCGACGCCGCGATGCAGGGCATCGCCGTCCGGAGCGGCCTGGCGTTCTCGACCTCCGTCTACTGCGACGACGCCAACGTCGGCAGCTCCGACTATTTCGCCCGCTGGATGACCGCCCTGAACAAGGGCTTCCACGTGGCCCCCACGGCCGAGCAGGATTCCCACTGCAACAATCACGGCGTGGCCGTGCCCACTCGGACGGTCTACCTCATCCCCAACTCGCTGGCGCCGGTGCTCACCCGGGCCAACCTGATGAACGCCCACAAGGCGCGCCACTTTTTCGCCACCGAGGATCCCAACCTGCAGCTGATTTTCGGCACCGCCGACAACAGCCACATCATGGGCGACATCTTCACGGCCGGGACGTCGGTGGACCTGCGGGTCGCCGCCCTCGATCCCGACGGCGAGAGCACCTACGCCATCGAGATCTGGCGCGGCCAGATCGGCGGCGGCGTGCTGACCAGCGCCTACAAGAGCTACAGCAGCCAGTCCGCCGTGACGCTGACCGACGCCCCGGGCACAGGCACGTGGTACTACTTCGTCCACGTCACCCAGGCGGACGGACATGACGCCTACTCGGCCCCCATGTGGATCACCTTCGGCGGTACGCCGCCCCCCACCTATTCCATCGCGGGCAACGCCGGCGCCGCCGGGGCCGCCGTCACCGCCGGCGGCGTGTCCGCCACGGCCGACGCGAGCGGCAATTACACCCTCGCCGGCCTGGCGGCGGGTACGTACACCGTCACGCCGTCCAAGAGCGGCTGCACCTTCACGCCGGCGACGCTGAGCGTCACCGTGGGGCCGAGCGCCACCGGCAAGAACTTCACCGCCGCTTGCGGCGGCGGCGACACGGCGCTCACCAGCGGCGTCACGTTATCGGGCCAGAGCGTGGCCAAGAGCGCCTGGAAATACTACTTCATCACCGTTCCGGCGGGGGCCACCCAGCTTGTCCTCAAGACCACGGGGGCCAGCGCCGATGTGGACATCTACTCGAAGTACAACGCCAAGCCCACCAGCTCCAGCTACGACTGCCGGCCCTACTCCTCGTCGGGCAACGAGACCTGCACCCATGCCAATCCATCCGCCGGCACCTGGTGGCTGGGCGTCTACGGCTACGCCGCCGGAACCTTTGCCGTCACTGGCACTGTCACCGCCGGCGGGACGACCTACTCCATCGCGGGCAGCACCGGCACCGCCGGCGCCACCGTCACCGCCGGCGGCGCCACGGCGGTGTCCGACGCCAGCGGCAACTACACCCTCGCCGGCCTGGCGGCGGGCACGTACACCGTCACGCCGTCCAAAAGCGGCTGCACCTTCACACCGGCGACGCTGAGCGTCACCGTGGGACCGAATGCCACCGGCAAGAACTTCACCGCCGCCTGCGGCGGCGGCGACACGGCGCTCGCCAGCGGCGTCACGCTGTCGGGCCAGAGTGTGGCCCAAGGGGCTTGGAAATACTATTTCATCACGGTGCCGGCGGGCGCCTCCGCGCTGGAATTCAAGACCACCGGCGCCTCCGGCGACGTCGACATCTACTCGAAGTACAGCACCAAGCCCACCAGCTCGAGCTACGACTGCCGGCCCTACACCTCGTCGGGCAACGAGACCTGCACCCACGCCAACCCGTCGGCGGGCACCTGGTGGCTGGGCGTCTATGGCTATGCGGCCGCCAGTTTTGCGGTGACTGCGACGGTGGCCGGCGGGACCGCCGAGACGGAGCTGCTCGCCAACGTCGGCTTCGAGTCCATCACCGCCAGCACCAACTCGGCCCCGGACGGTTCGTGGGTGCGCTCTGCCTACACCGGCAGCAGCTTCAACGTGCTGGTGGCCAACGGCGCCTACCCCCATGCCGGCAGCGATCACGCCTACCTGGGCGTGAGCAACTCGTCGTCGCAAACGCTGGACTCCAAGGCGGTCACCATCCCGGCCGGCGCCACCGCGGCCACGCTGAGCTTCTGGCTGTCGGTGGTCACCAGCGAGACCGGGTCCACCGCCTATGACAAGCTGCTGGTGCAGCTCGTGAACGGCAGCGGCGCCGTGGTGGCGACACTAGCCACGCTGAGCAACCTGGACAAGACGGCAGGCGCCGGCACATACGCGCTCAAAAGTTACAACGCGATCGCCTACAAAGGCCAGACCGTCAAGGTCCGGTTCAAGGCGACCAACGGCTCGTCCTACGCCACCACCTTCCGGGTGGACGACGTGAGCCTGAAATCACGCTGATCGACGCAGACCAACGCCAACCTCGCCCGGGCGCGCCGGATGTATCCGGCGCGCTTTTTTTTCGGCGAAATCCCGCCGTTTGGTGCGGTCGAGCCATTTGAGGTAGAATGAGCTCGGCATCCGATTGAATCTTACGACCGCCGGCAGCCGGTCGTGGGCGGGCGGGCGAAGGTGTCCGGGAGGCGGCCGATGCAGCACTGGCGACGGAACACCCTGACGGCGGTCGGCGCTGCGCTCCTGCTCTGGTACCTGTTCGTCTTCCTGATGCCGCGCGGCGGGCACCCGCACCACCAGTTCGAGATGAAGGTCCGCTCCGTATTGCGGCACCTGGTGGCCGTGGCCCAGTATCAGGATCCGGCGGGTGTCCGGGCGGAGGCGGACAAGGTCCGAATCCTCGCCGGTCCCCACACCCGCTACACCCTGGCCGTCGAGGATCTGGGCGGGCACTATCGGTTCACCGCCACCCCGGCTGTCCGGGACTACGCCGCGCCGTGGTGGCGCCGCGCGCTGCTTCTCGATTTCGACGCGTGGCACTACCCGGTCTACACGGTGGATTCCGGCGAGGTGGTCCTGCGCGCCGACGGGCGGGTGGTGGAGGATTTCTAATCTAATCCCGGCGGGACGGTGCGCCCGCCGGGGGAAGCGAGGCCGACGTGCGCGACGCGTTCATCCGTTACCGGGCGGCCGTGGTCCAGGCCGCGCCAACGCTCTTCGACCGGGACGCCTCGACGGCGCAGGCGGTCCGGCTCATCGGCGAGGCGGCCGCCGGCGGCGCCCGGCTGGTGCTGCTCCCCGAGGCGTTCGTGCCCGGCTATCCGCGGGGGCTGAGCTTCGGGATGCGGGTGGGGAGCCGCAGCGCCGCGGGACGGCTCCTGTGGCAAACCTGCTGGGACAACGCCGTAACCGTGCCCGGCCCGGCGGCGGAGGCGCTCGGCGCGGCGTGCCGCGCGGCGGGCGTCCAGGCGGCGGTGGGCGTGGTGGAGCGCGACGAGGCGTTTAGCCGCGGCACGCTCTACTGCTCGCTGCTGCACTTCGGTGCGGACGGCCGGCTGCTCGGCGTGCACCGCAAGCTCAAGCCCACCGGCGCGGAGCGGCTGGTCTGGGGGGAAGGAGACGGCAGCACGCTCGTCGTCCACGACACGCCGCTCGGCCGCATCGGCGGCCTGGTCTGCTGGGAGAACTACATGCCGCTCGCGCGGATGGTGCTCTACGCCCAGGGGGTCCAGGTGTACCTGGCGCCCACCGCCGACGCCCGCGACACCTGGGTGGCCACACTCCGCCACATCGCCTGCGAGGGGCGGTGCTTCGTCCTGGGGGCCAACCAGTACGTCACGCGAGCCATGTATCCGCCGGGGCTCCCGGGGCTGGAGGAGCTCGACGGGCAGCCGGAGACACTGTGCCGCGGCGGCAGCGCCATCGTCTCGCCCATGGGGGATGTGCTCGCCGGGCCGCTGTGGGATCAGGCCGGAATCTTGTTCGCCGACCTGGATCTCGGCGAGGTGGTCCGGGGCAAGCTCGACTTCGATGTAGCCGGCCACTACGCCCGCTCCGACCTGTTCCAGCTTCGTGTCGACACCCGGCCGAAACCGCCGGTGGCGCGGCGACGTGTCCGCGGCGCCGACACTCCCGGCGCGGACGCGGCATCCGATCAGGAAACGACAAGGAGGCAAACATAAATCTCAGCGCCCGAAACGTCCTCAAGGGTACGGTTCAGGAGATCCACGCCGGCGCGGTGAACATGGAAGTGGTCCTCCGCCTGGCCGACGGAGTCGAGGTGGTTGCGATCATCACCAAGACCGCCTGTGACCGTCCGGGTCTGACGGTAGGGAAACCGGCCTGCGCGGTGATCAAGGCATCCAACGTCATGGTCGCCGTCGACTGACTGAACGGCTAGCGCCA
Source organism: Acidobacteriota bacterium (assembly GCA_012517875.1). Classification (NCBI taxonomy): domain Bacteria; kingdom Pseudomonadati; phylum Acidobacteriota; species Acidobacteriota bacterium. Next base: position 30,313 of record JAAYUB010000062.1, read on the forward strand.
CCTGTTACGGTTGATTGTTGATCGTGGATCGTGGATCATGGATCATGGATCATGGAAGATCACCCTTCTTCCAACAATCAACTATCAACCATCAACTATCAACAGATTCTCGGAGGTGTTATGTCCGACCCTGACCTGAGATATCCCATCGGCCCGTTCACGCCGGAGGATTCCCTGTCCACGGAGCGGCGTGCCGCGCTCATCGAAGAGATCGCTGTCCAGCCGCTGCGGATCCGGGAGGCCGTCGCCGGCCTCGATGCGCTGCGTTGGGGCACGCCGTACCGTCCCGGCGGCTGGACGATCCGCCAGGTGGTGCACCATCTGGCCGATGCCCATCTCAACGCCTTCGCCCGGTTCAAGCTGGCCCTGACCGAGGACAATCCCACCATCAAACCGTATGCCGAGAGCCGCTGGGCCGAGACGCCCGACGCCATCGCGGCGCCGGGCGAACTGTCGCTCAACCTGTTGGACGCGCTGCACCGCCGCTGGGCCATGCTGATGCGGACCATGGCGCCGGCGGATTTCCAGCGGACGGTCTATCATCCCGAGCGCCAGGCCAACCTGACGCTGGACTTCCTGCTGGCTCTCTACGCCTGGCACGGCCGGCACCACACCGCCCACATCACCGAGCTGCGCCGGCGGGAAGACTGGTGACGGAACCGGGTGGTCACTCACTCAGATCACGGATCCGGCGGATGTTGAGGTTTGATGGTTGATCATTGATGGTTCGTGCTAGTAATTCGTAATCGTAATTCGTAATCGTAATCGTAATCGTGCTCGCGGCTCGATGTCCGAAGTCCGATTTCCGATATCCGATGCCCGACGCCTGAGATGCCGGCACATCGACTGCATCCGGTTACGCGCCCGGGCCCGTCAGGGACGGAATTCATTGTGCCCACCCGGTCGGTTTCCGGGATGCCCGATGTCGCCCCGGCGGGGCTCTGGTGATTCGTTCAACCAACGTGCGCATCACCACTGGACCAGGGGCTGCGCCCCTGGCTATTGCCTTCCGTCCCTACGGGCCGGGCGCCTGACTCTATGCAGGTGATCGGTAACTGGGGACGTCAAATGGAATAATTTGTTATGGTTGATTGCTTATCATTTTTTTCAGCGATTCGGAGACGAGTCGGGCGTTGCTGAGATGTGGGACCCGGGTCGTGAGACATGGATCCGTTGGCCAGGGCCCGGAACCCAGGTTCCAGGTCCGAAATCCGATGTCCGAATTCCCATGTCCGATGTCCGCGTTTCGGGAACGAGCCTTGAGTCTCGATTACGATTGCGATCACGATTACGAGTTCCGATCACGAATCACGAGCACGAACTCATAATTCGCAACCCTCAACTCTCACCGAATGAGAACGAGCCCCGAGCCTCGAACCTTGCTTTTGCTAAGCGGCTGGAGTAGAGTAACTCTCTTTATTCTCTTGAGGAAGCGATCATGAGCAGCAAGTTCACCCTCTCCAAAACATATGAGCCGGCGGAGATCGAAAAGTCCGTCAACGGCATGTGGCGCGCTTCCGGCGCTTTCCACGCCGTGCCCGACGATCGGCCGCGCGACCGCCGCTACGTCATCATGATGCCGCTGCCCAACGTCACCGGCGCCCTGCACATGGGGCACGCCATGGACAACTCCATGCAGGACGTGCTCATCCGCTGGCACCGGATGCAGGGGGACAACACCCTCTGGATGCCCGGGACCGACCACGCCGGCATCGCCACCCAGGCGGTGGTGGAGAAGCGGCTGAAGGAACTCGAAGGACTCACTCGGCACGACGTGGGCCGCGAGGGCCTGGTGGAGAGGATCTGGGCCTGGAAGGACCAGTACCAGGCGCGGATCCTGGAGCAGCTCATGCGCATCGGCTGCTCCTGTGACTGGGACCGCAAGCGCTTCACCATGGACAAGGTCTGCTCCCGGGCCGTCCGCCACACCTTCTTCCGCATGTTCGACGACGGTCTGATTTTCCGCGGCAAGCGGCTGGTGAACTGGGACGCGTTCCTGCGCACCAGCATCTCCGACGACGAGGTGTACCACGAGACGGTCCATGGCCACTTCTGGCATCTGCGCTACCCGGTGATCGACCCGCAGCCGGGCGAGCCGGACCACGTCGAGGTGGCCACCACCCGCCCCGAGACGATGCTCGGCGACACCGCCGTGGCCGTCCACCCGGAACCCGACGTCGCGCTCGCCGCCGAGATCGAGACGCTGAACCAGGCGCTGACCGCCGCCCCGGCGCGCGATCAGGCCGCCCTGCGCGGGCAGATCGAGGCCCTGGAGGAGCGCCGCCGCACCGTGCTGCCCCGCCTGCTGGCGCTCCGCGACATGGCCCGGGCCGGCCGAAAGGTGATGCTCCCCCTCGTGAACCGGCCTATCCCGCTCATCTGCGACGAGTGGGCCAAGCCGGGCCTCGGCTCCGGCTGCGTCAAGATCACCCCGGCCCACGACCCCAACGACTACGACGTTTGGATGCGCCACCGTGCGGCGATCGACATCGTCAACATTCTTAACCCCGACGGCACCCTCAACGCCAACGCCGGCTCCTATCAGGGGCTGGACCGCTTCATCGCCCGCGAGCAGGTGGTGCACGATCTCGAGGCGCAGGGGCTGCTCGGGGAGGTCGAGGACCGCGAGATCGAGGTCGGCCATAGCGACCGGAGCAAGACGCCCATCGAGCCGTACCTGTCGGACCAGTGGTTCATCCGCATGGGCGACGTCCCCGGCGGCGTGGCCATGGGGCGCGGCACGCCGAAGGCGTTCACCGCCCCCGGCCTGGTGCAGGCGGCCATGGACGCCGTGAGCGACGGCCGGGTCCGTTTCCACCCCGAGCGCTTCGTCAAGACCTACCTGGACTGGCTCGGCGAGAAGCGCGACTGGCCCATCAGCCGGCAGCTCTGGTGGGGGCATCGCATCCCCGTCTGGTCGCTTCGGACCACGCTCGGCGCCCTGGCTGCCACGCTGGCGGAGCCGGGGTTCGCTGCGGTGCTGAGCCGGCCGGATCTGGCCGCGGTGCGGGCGTTTTTGCCCGAAGCGGAGCGATCGGTGCGCGTCCGTGCCGCCACCGACGCGGCCGGGCTGGAAGGTGCGCCGTCCGCGCCCTGTCTCGTGGACGTGGCCCTGCTCGAGGACGATCCGGCGCTCGTCGCCGCCCTCGAGTCGCTCGGCTACCGCCGCGACGAGGATGTGCTCGACACCTGGTTCTCCTCCTCCATCTGGCCCTTCTCGACGCTGGGCTGGCCCGACCCGGCCACCGCCGACACCGAGGGAGGCGCGCCGCTTGGCGCCGCCGACGGCCGGGCCGACTGCCTCGACTACTACTACCCCGGCTCCTGCCTCGTCACCGCCCGCGACATTATCACCCTGTGGGTGGCGCGGATGGTGATCATGGGCCTGTACAACCTGGGCGACATCCCGTTCCGCGATGTGTTCATCCACGCGAACATCCTTGACGGCAAGGGCGAGCGGATGAGCAAGTCGAAGGGGAACGGCATCGACCCCGTGGACATCATCGAGGAGTACGGCACCGACGCCATGCGGTACATCCTCTGCGACATGCAGACGGGCAACCAGGACATCCGGCTCCCCGTCACGGCGGTCTGCCCCCACTGCGCCCACCACAACGACCTGGCCGAGACGCGGCACGGCCGCAGTATCTTCACTTACCTGTGCGCCGGCTGCCACGAGGAGTTCGACGTGCTGGGCACCATGCCCGATATTCCCACGGCCAAGCTGGTGAGCGAGCGCTTTGTCGAGGGGCGGCGCTTCTGCACCAAGCTGTGGAACACCGCCCGGTTCGCCCTGGGCAACCTGGCCGGCGCCCGCACCGTGCCGCTGCGGCTGCCGGACCTCGCCCTGGAGGACCGCTGGATCCTGGCGGCGCTCAACGAGGCGGTGCGCGCCGTCACCGCCGGGCTGGCCGACTACAATCCCAGCGCGGCCGTCGGCGCGGCGCGCGACTTCATGTGGGGGTTGCTCTGCGACTGGTACCTGGAACTCGTCAAGCCGCGCCTGCAGGACCCGGACGACCCATCCGCCAACACCGCCCGGCTGGTGGTGGCTCATTGCCTCGACGTGGTGCTGCGGCTGCTCCATCCGATGATCCCCTACATCACCGAGGCCATCTACCAGGAACTCAACGAAGTGCTCCCGGTGCGGGGACTGGCCGGGTTGGCGCCGGCCGACGCCGCGCCTCTGATCGCGACCGCTCCGTGGCCGCAACCCGTGCCGGAGCTGGACAATCCGGAGCTGCTCGCCGCCTTCACCACGGTGCAGGCGCTCACCTCGGCCATCCGCGAGGTGCGTAACACCCAGCGCGTCGCCGCCACGACGGCGCTCACCATCACCCTGCGCCCGCCCGAGGACCGGCTCGAGGCGCTCCGCGCCGAGGCCCACGTCATCCGACACCTCGCCGGCGTGGCCGAGCTGCGCCTGGACCCGGCGGCGGTGCGGCCGCGCGGCGCGGCCTCGGTGGTGGTGGAACGGATTCAGATCTTCGTCCACGACGTGATTGACGAGACCGCCGAGCGGCAGCGCCTCAAGGGCGAGCTGGCGCGGGTGGAGAAGGAGATCACCATCTTCAGCAAGAAATTGTCCAACGAAAGCTTTGTCGCCCGCGCCCCGGCCGAGGTGGTCGAGGAAAACCGCCGGCGGCTGGCCAAGTACGAGCTCCAGAAAACCTCGATCCTCGATGCGCTGGCCCGGCTGGATGGGTGAGGCGCCCGTCTACCGGCCGCCCAGCGAGGCGGAATCGCTCATCCTGCCGGTGACCACCGGCTGCTCCTGGAACCGGTGCGCCTTCTGCGAGATGTACGCCGACCGGCGCTACGCGGTGACGCCGCTCGACGAAATCGACGCCTGGCTGGCCGCCGCCGCCCGGTCCGGCTGGCCGGTGCGCCGCGTCTTCCTCGCCGACGGCGACCCGCTGGCGGTCGACACGGACCACCTCCTGGCCGTTCTGGACCGGATCCGGACGCGCTTCCCGGTTCTGAACCGCATCTCTGCATACGCTTCGCCCCGCAACCTCCGCGACAAGAGCGACGCCGAACTGGCCGCCCTGGCGGCGGCGGGGCTCGGGCTCGTCTACGCCGGCATCGAGTCGGGCGACGACGAGGTGCTGCGGCGGGTGCGCAAAGGGGAAAGCGCGGCGTCCACCATCGCAGCGCTGCGGCGGGCCCGTGCCGCCGGCCTGCGGGTTTCGGTCATGGTCATCAACGGGCTGGGCGGCAGCACCCTGAGCGCCGCCCACGCCGCCGGCTCGGCGGCGGTGGTGAGCGCCGTGGACCCTGAGTATGTCTCCACACTGGTTCTCGGCCTGCCCCCCGGCGGCCGCCGCTTCCGGGCCGCGTTCGGCGACGGCTTCGAACCGCTGGACGCGGCCGGGTTGCTGGCGGAACTCGGCGCCTTCGTCGGGGCGGTGCACTGCCGCCGGGCCGTGTTCCGGTGCGACCACGCCTCGAATTTCCTGCCGCTGCGCGGGATTCTGAGCCGCGACCGCGACCGCCTGCTGGCGGAGATCACCGCCGGCCTGGCCGCCTTCCGCGACCTGCCGTTGTCGCAGATCCGCCCGCTGGACCAGTACTGAAATCGAGGCTCGTTCCGATTTGTTGAGAGTTGAACGTTGAGGGTTCGTGCTCGTGATTGTGATTGAATCGTTTGAAGGTTTGCAGGTTCTCCAGTTCGCAAGTTCCAGGTTCGCGGGTTGTGGGTCAGTTGATAGTTGATGGTTGGTAGATTGATGGCTGATGGTTGATCCGTCTCTCGCTTCATCGACTCGCCGCTTCACCGATTCACCGCTTCAGCGACTCACTCAGCCCGGGCTTCGAGTTTCGGCCTCGGTTGTGGTATCGTACGAGCCGACGCCATTCGAGACTCGGAGACCGCCATGGAACCCAACGCACTCCGTCCCCCTCCCGATGCGCCGCCTGAACCGTCGTCCGCTCCGCCGCCCGGCGCCGAGCTGCGCGCCGGCCGCTACTTTCTGCTGACGCTGTTCGTGCTCGCCCTGGCGGCCTTCATCTGGGTCATCAAGATCTTTTTGCTCCATGTGGTCATCGCCGCGGTGTTCGCCACTCTCTTCTATCCGCTCCAGAGACGCCTGACCGCCTGGTTCCGCGGCCGGCGGGGGCCGGCGGCCGCGGCCAGCACCCTGGTGATTCTGCTTGCCCTGCTGGCGCCCCTGTTCTTCGTCCTGAACCTGGTCGTCCGGCAAGGCATCGACGTCTACCACACCTTTGAGCCCCGGGTTCGCCAGGTGCTGCGCGAGGGCGACGCCGGCCTGCTGGGCGAGATCAAGCGGGCCAAAATCCTCGGCGTGGTGGACCTGTCGCAGGTGAATTGGGATGAGGTCGTCGCCGACGCGGCGAAATTCGTCGGCTCCATCGCCCCCAAGGTGCTGAACCGGACGACTCGGATGACGTTCGGCGTGGTGGTGGACCTGTTCATCGTGCTCTTCACGATCTTCTATTTCCTGCGGGACGGTGAGGGTATCCTTGACCGGATCCAGCGCCTGCTGCCCCTGAGCGCATCCAACAAGCGGCTGCTGGTGGAACGCTTCGCCGCCATCTCCCGGGCCACCGTGAAGGGGACGCTGGTGGTCGCGCTCGTCCAGGCCACCCTGGGCGGCCTGACCCTGCTGGCGTTCGGTTACGACAACTGGCTGCTCTGGAGCGTGGTGATGCTGGTGCTGGCGGCGCTGCCCATGGTGGGCACGGGGCTGGTGCTGATTCCGGCGGGGATCATCCGGATCGTCAGCGGCGACGTGGTGTCGGGTGTCGCCGTGATCGCCATCAGCGTGGGGGTGGTCTCCACGGTGGACAATCTTCTCCGCCCGCGGCTGGTGGGCCGGGACGTCAAGTTGCACGATTTGATGATTTTTTTCTCCACCATCGGCGGCATCGCCGTGTTCGGGATCATGGGCTTCATCGTCGGCCCCATGGTGGCGGCCATTTTTCTGACGCTCCTCGACATCTTCAGTTTGGAATACTTCGGCCGGCCGGCGGACGAACCGCCCGCACCCTGACCGGGACGCCCTCGGGACGGAGCGGTTGATGAGTGAACGATTACACTGAGTTGGAGGTCATGCCATGCGTGCAACACGGATCCGACTGATCCTCGGACTGACTGTCGCCGGTCTGGCGCTGCAGTTCGCGGCGGCCGACCCCGCCCCGCTCACTCCCCGGCGCATGTGGCAGCTGGCGCGACTGGCCGCGCCGGCGCTCTCGCCGGACGGCACGACGGCCGCCGTGGCGGTGACGCGTTTCGATCTCCAGCGGGATGCGGCCGACACCGACCTGTGGCTCGTGCCCACCGCCGGCGGCCCCGGCCGGAAGGTGGCCGCCGCAGCGGGCGCCGAGTCGGAACCGGCCTGGAGCCCCGACGGCCGCCGCCTCGCCTTCGTGGCCCAGCGCAAGGGGGACGAGGCGCCGCAGATCTACCTAGTGGAGCGAGGCAGGGACAAAGCGAAGCGGCTCACCCGCGTACCCACGGGCGTGTACGGCATCCGCTGGTTCCCCGACTCCGCCCGGCTGGCCTTCGTCAGCCGGGTCTGGCCGGAGCCGGCCACCTGGGCGGAACAGGGCCGGCGCCTGATGGAGCGGAAGGAACGCAAGGTCAGTGCCCTCACCTACGACACCGCCCGCATGCGCTACTGGGACCACTGGATCGACGACCGCCAGGCCCACTTGTTCCAGGTGGCGATCACCGGCGGCGAACCGGTGGCGCTGACCGCGGGCACCGGTTTGGAGCTGCCCTACCGGGAAAACGGCGCCGCGAACTACGCCATCTCGCCGAAGGGGGACGAGATCGCCTTCACCGCCGACAGCTCGCCGCGTCCGGACCTGGATTCCAACCTGGACGTGTATCTGCTGCGGCTCGGTGAGCGGAGCGCCCGCAACCTCACCGCCGACAACACCCAGAGCGACTTCAATCCGGCCTTCAGCCCCGACGGCGCGAGCGTCGTCTTCGGCCGGCAGCTCATCAAGGGCTTCTATGGCGACCGCACCCGGCTGATGCTCCACGACCGGGCGACGGGGACCAACCGGGAGCTGGCCCCGGGCTTCGACTATTCGTGCAACGACTGGCAATTCGCCCCCGACGGCAAACGGCTCTTCTTCGTCGCCGACGAGCGCGGCCACATGCCCGTTTACGCCATGGAGCTGCCCGGCGGCGCCATGACCCGGCTGACGGCGGAAGGCTCCCACGGCGCGCTGGCGGTGGGGCCGGGCGGCGCGTCCCTGGTGGCGCTGCGCCAGGGCTTCAGCGAGCCGCCCACGCTGGTGCGCGTGGATGTCGCGGCGAAGACGTCCGACACGATCAGCACATTCAACGATGCGGTCCTGGCGGAGGTGCGCTGGGGCGAGGTGCGCTCCGTGACGTATGCCGGCGCCGGCGGCGCGCCGATCCAGATGTGGGTGGTGCTGCCGCCGGACTATCAACCGGGTCAGCGGCGGCCGCTGATGATGCTCATCCACGGCGGGCCTCACAACGCGATCACCGACATGTTCCAGTGGCGCTGGAACGCCCAGGTGTTCGCCGGCTGGGGCTACGTCTGCGCCTGGCCCAACTTTCACGGCTCCAGCGGATTCGGCAACGACTTCACCGCGTCCATCCTGGGCAACTGGGCTGACCAACCGTACGAGGACGTGATGCGGGCCACCCAGTGGCTGGTGGATCAGGGGCTGGCGGATCCCGACCGGCTGGTGGCGGCCGGCGCCAGTTACGGCGGCTATCTTGCGGCCGTCGTGCTGGGACGGCCGAACCCGTACCGGGCGCTCGTCGCTCACGCGGCGGTTTACAACCTCTACACCCAGTACGCCAGCGATTACGGGGCCGGTGAACGGGCCGACGCCAACCCGCATTTCTGGGTGGACGAATCGGTGCTGCGCCACACCTCGCCCCACCTGGCCGCCGGCAGCTTCCAGACACCGACGCTGGTGGTCCATGGCGAACGGGACCACCGCGTCTACCCGGGCAACGGCCTGGAGCTGTTCCAGACGCTGCAGACACGGGGCGTGCCGTCGCGCCTCATCTACTTCCCCGACGAAAATCACTGGGTGCTCAAGCCCAACAACTCGCTGTTCTGGTACGACGAGGTGCAGCGGTGGTTTGAGAAATGGTTACCAGTGAACAGTGACCAGTGAGGAGACAGGAGTTAACAGCTTCTGTTCATGCTCGTAATTCGTCGTCGTAATTCGTCGTCGTAATCGTTGTAATCGTGCTCGTCATCGAGGCTCGAGGCTTGAGACTCGTTCCCACGCGACGGACATCGGATGTCGGGTCTTGGGTCTCGGGCCTTGGTCGTGTCTCCCGTCTCCCGATTCACCCGCTCACCGATTCACCGTCCAAGCTGACCAAGAAAGAAAACAGGGAGCCGGGACCGCATCCCGCCTCCCTGAACCTTCTGCAAACCTGCGAACCTGTGAACTTGCAAACCTTAAAACTTTCGAACCTGTGAACCAGAGATCCGGTGAACGGAGACAAGCTCCGAATCTCAGGCCTCATCCTACTTCGGCCAGTGCTTGTCCTGCTGGTAGTCCCGGTACGGCGGGTGCTCGTACTTTTTGGGCGGGTTCTTTTCCAGCTCCCTCAGCAGGTACTCCACGCCACGCTCGAGCTGGGGATCGCGGCCGGCGCGGACGGCGGCCGGATCCTGGTCCACCTCGATGTCGGGGGCGATGCCGGTGTTCTCGCCGATCCACTCGCCGGTCTCGCTCCAGAGCGCGGCGTCGGGGGCGGTGGCACGGCCGCCGTCCATGAGCACCGGCATGCCGCCGGCCCGCACCAGGCCGCCCCAGGTGCGCTTGCCGATGAGGGGGCCGATCCCCAGCTTCTTGAAGTAGTACGGCATGGCATCGCCGCCGGAGCCGGCATATTCGTTGACGAGCATCGCCTTGGGCCCGAACACGGCGCCGTACGGCATGACGTCGTTGACGCCCTCGCGTCCCGCGATGTAGTTCAGGAGCGGCCGGCGCAGGTAATCCACCACGTAGTCGGCCAGGGCGCCGCCGCCGTTGTAGCGCTCGTCGATGAGCACGGCCTGCTTGTCGAGCTGGGCGAAGAAGTAGCGGTTGAAGTAGGTGAAGCCGCCCATGAACGTGTCGGGCAGGTAGACGTAGGCGATCCGGCCGCCGGACATCTCGCCCACCTTGCGGCGGTTATCCTCGATCCAGGCGAAGTGGCGCAAGGCCGACTCGTCGGCCACGGGCACCACGGTGACCTCGCGCGCTCCGGTGCCGTCGGGGTTGGGCCCCACCTTGAGGGTGACCGATTTGCCGGCGGTGGCCTCAAGCAGGGCGTCCATGTCCTGGGGCGGCCGGAGGTCCACCCCGTTGACGGCCAGCAGATACTCGCCTGCCGTGACGCTCACACCCGGTTGGGCCAGCGGCGCCCGCAGCTGGGGGTTCCAGCTCTCGCCGGTGTAGACGCGGGCAAAGCGGTAACGTCCGTTTTCGATCGAATAGTCGGCGCCGAGCAGACCGCCCGGCACGCGCTTGACATCGGGCGTGTCGCCGCCGCCCACGAAGAGGTGGCTCACGGTGAGTTCGCCCAGCATCTCGTTGAAGAGGTAGTTGAGGTCCCAGCGGCTGACCACGGCGTCGAGGAACGGCGCGTACCGCTTCTCGGCCCGCGCCAGATCGAGGCCGTGGTGCTGCGGGCTGTAGAAAAAGTCGCGCTCGCCGCGCCAGGTCTCACGGTACATCTGCCGCCACTCCACCGGCGGATCCACCCAGACCTCCAGACGTTCCAGGTTCAGCCCGCCCTCGCCGGGCTTGCCCGGCATCATCGCCGGCAGGACGGACCAGCGGGGCCCCTGCCGCACCAGCGCCTTCTCGCCGGTGGCGGAGAGGGTGAAGAACGACACGCCGTCGAAGGCCTTCTCCTCCTTGCGCTTCTCCAGGTCGAAACGGTGGACGGTGGCGGCGCCGGGGCCCGGCTGGTACGGATCGAAAGCCGGCGCCTCCATCAGAAACAGGGCACCGGCCTTGCCGGCCGCCAGACCCACGTAGTTGCGGGCCGGGACGGGCAGGGCCACGATCCGCAGGGTGATCCCCTCGATGTCAATCTCCACCTTCGGCGGTTCCGCGCCCGGTTTGCCGGGTGCGGCGCCCGGCTTGGCCGGTTCGCCCGGCTGCTCCGCCGGCTTGTCGGCACCGCCGGCCTTGGCGTCGCCGGCCGCCGATTTTTCCGCCACGGCGGGCTGGCCGTCCGGCTTGGCGCCGTCATTCTTTGCTTCGGCCGGTTTGTCCTCGACCACTTTCTCCTCGTCGCTCTCGGGCGCGAGCGGCGACGGCAGATCCTTCTTCAGGACCACCGCGTAGGCGCTGCTCGTGGCGAAACGGCCCAGCGCAGAGAGACCCTCGCCCTGGGTGGGGCCCATGTTGGTGGAGGCGACGAAGAAAAGGTACTTGCCGCTCTTGTCGAACACCGGGAACTGGGCGTAGCTCATGCCGTCGGTGATCTGGTAGTTCTTCCCGTCTTCGAGGCGGTGGACGAAGATGGCGGCCAGCCGGTTGTCCAGGAGGCGGGAGTAGGCGATCCACCGGCTGTCGGGGGACCAGGCGGGTGTCTGTTCGTTGCGGCGGTTGTAAATCTTGTCGGTGTCCACCTTGACCGGCGTCGGGGCTGCCTGGTCCAGGTCCACGTACCAGACGTTCAGCCGCTTGTCGGTGAAGAGGATCTTCCTGTTGTCGGGCGACCAGACGGGGTCGTAGAAAAACGACGGCGGCTCGCCCAGGGCTACTTTCCGCACAGGCGCGGTGCCCCGCTGGTCGGCGATGTGCAGGGCGTACTCGCCCGACTCGTCGGAGAAATAGGCAACGCGGGCGCCGTCGGGGGACCAGGCCGGCGAGCGCTCGTGCACGCCGGGGGTGCGGGTCAGGTTGCGGATGTCCCCCTTGTCGGCGGGGACGGTGACGATCTCGCCGCGGGCCTCGAACACGGCCCGCACGCCCGTGGGCGAGAGGCCGGCGTTGCGGATCGCGCTCGCGGCCTTCACCCAGCGGGGCCGCACCTCCGGGAAGTCGCCCCGCAGAGTGATGGCCACCCGCTGGGAGCGCTCCGTGTTCAGGTCGTACAGGTGCAGGCCGCCGAACTGCTCGTAGACGATGGCGCCGGGGCCGGCGGAGGCGCTTTTGAAGTCGAAGCCCTTGTTCTCGATGACCTGGCGGACTTTGCGCGAAACGGTGTCATAGGCGAACAGCGTGAACGGGCCGTTCCGGTCGGACAGAAAGTAGACCGTGTCGCCCACCCACATGGGATTGTGGTCGTTGGACTTGTCGCGCGGGATTTTTTCGCCGGCGAGAGTGTCGAGGCTGACCACCCGGATGTAGCTGGTGCGGCCGCCCCGGTAGCGCTTCCAGGCGCTGAAGGCCGGTGCGAGCGGTGTGTAGGCGATGCGCCGCCCGTCAGACGAGTAGCTTCCCGAATCCGCCTCGTAGATGGGGAGCCGGGTGGGGAAACCGCCTGTCGTCGGCACGGTGAAGAGCTGATCGGATCGGGCGAAACCGGCCCGGCCGGATCTGAACAGGATGGCGGTGCCGTCGGGTGTCCATCCCACCGCCAGATCCGCGTCCGGGTGGTAGGTGAGCCGTTTGGGCACCCCGCCTTCGGCCGGGATGATGTAGATGTCCCAGTTGCCGTCATACTGGCCGGAGAAGGCGATGGATTTGCCGTCCGGCGAAAACTGGGGATCAAGTTCCATGCCGTCGCCCGTAGTGAGGCGGACGGCCTCACCGCCGCCGCGGGGTACCGACCAGAGGTCGCCGGCGTAGCTGAAGACGATGTGGGTGGCGTTGACGGTCGGTGAGCGGAACAACTGCGGCGGGTCGGCCGCCGCCGCTGTCCAGAGTGCGGCCAGGCAGAGGGCCGCGAGCAGCATCAGGCGTTGGGACATTGCAGACTCCTTGTCCAAGGGATGAAATTACTCATACGTTCAGTCCCGCCGGCGGGTTCAGGCGAAATGCGCGCGGGCGGCGGCCGGCCGGGATCGGATCTAGCCAGCGGCAGCCGAATGGCATAGAATAACCGGGCATGCACCCGTGATGCAACAGCTCCGGTGGACGGAAACGGCCGTCGGCCGGTTCCGCCGGGTGCGACTTCCCGTGGGGGGTGATTCGTGAACAGAGAGGCGGGGAGAGTGAATAGCCGGGTGGCGACGGTGCTGGCTGCCGCGCTCGTGTTCGGATTCGCGTCCGCGGCGGCGGCCCAGGTCGCGCCGTCGGACCGGCGGATCGCCCTGTTCCAGGCCGATGGATTTCCCGCCACGGAAGCTCCGGTGGTGCCGCCGGCGGTGCTGACCGAGGCGCTGGCCGGTTTGGCAGTCGATCGCTACGGCGATCCAACGGAGTTGGCGGTGCGACTCGACGCGCGGGATCACGCGGTGCTCGTTCTGCCGTACGGCAGCGCCTTCCCGCTGGAGGCGTGGGACGCCATCCGCACGTTTCTCGGCGCCGGCGGCGGCCTGGTGGTGCTGGGGGGCGCGCCGTTCCACCAGCCGGTGTACCGCGGGGCGGACGGCGTCTGGGTGACGGGAGTCCGCCAGCCGACCTTTGCGCACGCGCTGCTCATCGGGCCCGCCGAAGCGATCGATCTCGGGGGCACACCCGCCGGCACGCTCGCCGCAGTCTCCGTCGCAGGCTCCGGCTGGGACGGGCCGGCGTTCCCGCTCCCGACGCGGACATTCACCCTGACAGTGCGGTTCGCCACGCGGCCCGACACGCCGGGTGAGGACGGCGCGGCCGGCATCCGCGAGGCGGTGCTGCGGCCGCTGGTGCACGTCACGGGCGCCGACGGCCTGCCGGCGGCCTGCCCGCTGCTGGAAATCGACCGCCTCCACGGCCCCGGCGCCGGCGGCCGCTGGGTGCTGGCCCCATGCGATGCGGCGCTGCCGGCCCCGCTGATCCGGGCGATGGTCCGGCGGGCCTTCGACGGCGCCGCGGACTTGACGGCACGCCCCGTGCCGGCGTGCGTGGAGCCAGGCGAGGTGCCTCGGCTGCGCGTCACGCTGCGCTGTCCGGGTGCGGCGACGGTGGCGGTCCCGGACGCTGCGGTGACGGTGTCCGACGAGGCGGGGCAGGCGGTTTGGCGGGGACGGCTCCCACTCGCCGGAACTCCGACCTTCCGGACAGGCGAACTCGCTGTCCGAACCGACCGGCCGCTGGCTCCCGGGCTGTACCAGGTGGCGGTGGAGCTGGCCGGCGCCGCCGGCAGCCCGGCGGCGGCTGGGACCGCGTTTTGGGTGCGGGACGGCAAGCTGCTGGCCGCGGGGCCGCGGCTCACGGCGACGCGCGACTGGCTCCGGCGCGACGGCCGGGTCTTTCCGGTGATTGGGACCACCTACATGGCGGGCGACGTCCACCGCAAGTTCCTGTTCGAGCCGAACCCCGCGGTGTGGGACCGGGACATGGCGGCCATGCGGCGCGCTGGCGTGAACTTCATCCGGACAGGGCTCTGGACGGGCTGGGGCCGCCTCATGTCCGATCCGGGCGCCGTGGACGAGAACGCCCTGCGCGCCCTGGACGCCTTCGTCCTCACCGCCGCCCGGCACGACCTGGCGGTCTGCTTCACCTTTTTCGCCTTCCGTCCGCCGCTCTACGGCGGCGACAACCCGTACCTGGATCCCCGCGCCCTGGCCGGGCAGGAGGCGCTGCTCGCGCTCGTGGCGTCACGCTACCGCGGGGTGGGCTGGATCCACTGGGACCTGATCAACGAGCCGTCGTACGCGCCCGCCGACGCGCTCTGGACCAACCGGCCCATGGGCGACGCCTTTGAGGCGGCCGCCTGGGCCGAGTGGATCCGCCGGCGCCACGGCGACGCGGCG
>JAAYUB010000063.1 GCA_012517875.1 Acidobacteriota bacterium
CGCATGAGCGTCTGCCACTGGCTGCGGCGCCGGAGCGCGTCGGGAAGGACCTCCTTGCGGATGTCCACGTCGAAGGCGATCCAGCGGACGCGCGCCTCCTCGTCGAGCTGGTAGACGCCCAAGGTATGGCGCCCGGCGAAGTGGCCCTCCACCAGCACCGGGTCCAACGGCTGGTGGACGGGGTTGTAGCCGCCGCCGCCTCCGGGGCTGACCCACTGGCGGGCATGCACGTCGCCGCGTCCCTGAAACAGTTCGATCAGACGATGGATGTGGGCTTCCGTCCAGGGCTCCGCGGCCGCGGCCGGGGCGTCACCGGACGAAACCGCCTCGCCGGAGCCTCGGATCGTTTCCCGAAGGGCCTGGTCCAGGCCGGCCGGAAAGAGTTCGGCGCGGGCGCTCAAGAATTGTTCGGCCTCGTCGGGCCGGCCCAGCCGCGACAGGAGGTGGATCTTCCGGCGCACGGCGCCCAGGTGGCGCGGATCCAGAACCAGGGCCTGTTCCACCTGTTCCAACGCCTCCTCCGGCCGGCCCCGCGACGCCGCCAGCGCGGCCGCCTGAAGCAGATCGGCCGGCGTCGCGTCCCGCCGGTTTCGCTTTTCTGCGAGAAACCCCTCGGCCACGTGCGGCAGGCCCAGCTCAAGGGCGGCTTCGATGATGAAATCGAACTCCTCGGTCGTGGTCAGGCTTTCGGGGCGCAGCCGCTCCAATTCTTCCACGAGGCGGTCGCGCTCGCCATGAGCCTGCAGATCACGCAGGTGGTTGAGGGCGACCGGTTGGACCGGCGGATTGGTTGTCATGGGAACCTCCTCGGACTGTGATGGCGGACGGGCGATCCGGGCCGCCGGTTGAAGGGCGGGCCGGGACAGATGATCTGTGGCGGACAGAGCGTCGCGAACCGCCGCCGACGGGGCCGTCGCATGGACCAGGCGCACGCCCACAGCGTCGCGATGCCGAAGAACACAACTTGATGCATGCTCACGGCAACCAGCATTTGGTGGTTCACGGCAATTGCCATCCGCTATATGACTTTGACATCCTGCGTCTGAACGTCCAGCGGCCGGCCGGCCTGGATCACCCGCTCCAGACAGCGGCCGCAGAGGAAGACATACAGCACGCTGTCGGTCTCGAAATCGATGAGTTTCTCCGTCTCCCGCCGCATCCGCGCAAAGCCCGCGTCACGGACCCGGCAGCGGAACACGCTCTTCTGCAGGGGGGCGCCCCAGCGGTGGAGCAGCTTGAAGAGCTTGCGCCGTCGCTTGTCAGACGCCACGTCATAGGAAATCAGCAGGTCTTCCATCGCGCCTCCTCAACCGATTCAATGGGGCGATTTTCGAGCGCGTCTGAAAATTTTTCGATCGTTCCGGACCGGCAGCCGAATTTCCCCATAGACGGGATGGAAACCGAAGTCGAGGAGGCAGCCATGGATTCAGCCGCGCTGGCCGCCACGGCCAGACAACTGGAAGCGGAAGGCAAGCTGGAGGAAGCCGCCCGGATCTACCTGGACTTGCTGCGGGCGGATCCGACCTCGGCCACCCACGCGTATCACGCGGGCGTTTGCCTGCAGCGGTTGGGCAAGCACCGGGAGGCGCTGGCCCACCACGCCCGCGCCCTGGAACTCTGGCCGGACATGGGTTGGGCCCTGCTGCGCAAGGCGGAGTGCCTCTTCGCCCTGGGCCTGTCGCAACAAGCCCGTTTCGAGCTCCACCGGGCGTGGGACCGCTTCCAGGGGACGCCGGGGCAGGAAAACCTGTTGCGCAAGGTGACGGTGTTGTGGACCCAGTGCCTGGAAAAGGAAGGCAAGCTCGATCAGGCCGTCCGCGCGGCGCGCAAGGCCGTGGAACTGGATCCGGGCAACGTCTTCCGGCATTACCATCTGGGCAAGCTGCTTCAAGCCGTCGGCCAGACAGTCGAGGCCATCGGTTCGTTTCAGGAAGCGGCCCGGCTGGACGGGAGCAAGGACTACATCTTCGACCACCTGGCCCGGACGCTGGACACCGCCGGCCAGACGGACAAGGCCATGGACGTGTTTCGCGCGTTCCCGGCCGGCAAACGCAACTGGTATTTCCATCTGCATTTCGCGGAATATCTCGCCGCCCGCGGACACATGCGGGAGGCCCGGTGGGAGGCCGGCGCATCGGTGGTCGCACAAGCCAAGCCCAATCCCGGCGGCTGGTTTCTGCTGGGGAAGCTGCTGGTGGCAGAAGGCCGCCCGGCGGAAGCCCGCTGGTGTCTGGAGACGGCCGTCCGGGACCGTCAGGAAGCGTACGGCAAGGATTTTCCCGAAGCCAGGGAGTGGCTGGAACGGCTCCGGGCGCCGGCGGCCGATTCCCCACCAGGTGAATCGGAGCCCAGGGGGGAGCGCCCGGAGCTGTTTTTGTCCGGCCGGATCCAGCGCTGGGACGAGAGGCGCGGCTTCGGTTTCGTTCAGCCGGACGGCGAATCCGGCGGCGAGACCTTCTTCGTCCATGTGTCGGCGTGCCGGGGCTTCACGCCGGCCTTGGGGCTGCGAGTGCGGTTCCTGCCGTGCGTGGGACGCAAAGGGGGCGAGGCGATCCGGGTTCGCCCGGCGGAGAAGACCGGGCGGCGGAGCGTGGGCGGCCCGTCGCCGGCCGGTGAATGAACATCCGATCAGCACCCGGCCTGAACACTCACGGGAGGCAGTATGAACCGCAACGTTTCGACCGTCCGCGTCCCGGACGCGCCAGTCGACCTTCGCCCAGCCGGGGGATCGAACGCCTGCCAGGCCGATCACGCCATGAACGCGCTGCTGGAGCTCACAGCCTGCGCCCGGCTCCTGCGGGACGCGCACGACGTGGCCGAAGGGGAGTTGCCTACCGATTCATTCCGGCGGGCCGCAGCGGGACTGCCCCACGCGGCACAGCGCCTGAGCCTGGGATGGATCCTGGAAGATGCCGCCGCCCTCACCGGCGACCCGGACCACCTGCCCGACGACCGCCGGGAGGCCCTCCGGTGGTTCCATGCCGGCGTGCTGGGGATCATGGTGGAGCTGACGGCGGCGCGGCAGGCCAACGCGGCCGAATCCGGCGCACCGGCAACGGGAACGGGGCGGCGAGAACCTTGTCCGCGGCCCCGCGGGCTGTTATAGTACGGGCGTCATGATTCCCCGGTTGGAACTCAAGGAATTCCGCTTCTCCATCCAGGCGGCCGAGCCGGTCAGCCTGCCGGAGTTCTTCGGCTCGGCGCTGCGGGGCGCGTTCGGCCACGCCTTCCGCCGGCGGGTCTGCATCTTCAGCGACGCCCCGTGCGAAACCTGCCTGCTCCGACACACCTGCGCCTATTCCTACGTCTTCGAAACCCCGCTCGGGCCGGAACCGGGGGGGGCGGGCCACGGCGGCAGTTATGCCCCGCACCCCTTCGTGCTCTGCCCGCCCTGGGACAGCCCGGCGGAACTGCGGGCCGGCGACCGCCTCGATTTCCACTTCGTGCTCATCGGGCGCGCGCTGGCGTATCTGCCGTATTTCATCGTGGCCGTGGAGGAGATGGGCCGCCGCGGGCTGGGGCCCGGGCGCGGCCGCTTCCGGCTCGACGAGGTGCTGGAGGTGCGGCCCGCCCGCAGCCGGCCGGTGTACGTCGAGGGGCGGATGTCCGGGAGCGCCGAAAGTCATCCGCTCATCTGGACTCCGGAGCACAACCCCCACCCGGATCCCGGCGAACTGGTGGTGCAATTCGTCACGCCGCTCCGGCTGCAAACCGGCGGCCGGCTGGTGGTGGACGATTTCGACTTCGGCGTCTTCTTCCGGGCCCTGGTGCGCCGGATCAAGCTGCTGGCCCACTACCACTGCGGCGCCGACGAACCGTGGGACATCCGGCCGGTGCTCGACCTGGCGCGGGCGGTCCGCACCCTGGAGACGGACTGCCGGGTCACGGGGTGGCTGCGCTGGTCGGGGCGCCAGCACCGCGACGTGCGCCTGAGCGGGCTGACCGGCTTCCTGCGCATCGGCGGAGAGCTGAAGCCCATCCTCCCGTTCCTGGAGATCGGCCAGGTCATCCACGCCGGCAAGGCCACCGCCTTCGGCTTCGGCCTGTATCAGCTGAATCCCGATTTCACGGAGGGGATCGACGCATGAACCAGTGGGTGGTCTACCTGGATGAGAGCGGCCGCTTCGAAGGTGGCGCCGCGGCGGCGGAGCGTCCGGTGGTGGCCGGGGTGATGATCCCGGTGGGCGTCGACGAGGCGGCGCTGGAGGCCGAGGTGGTGCGGATCCTCCGCGGCCACGACGCGCTGCACCGGCGGGGCGCCGAGACCGGCACCCGGCGGACGGCCCTGTACAAGGAGCTGTTCCCGGCGCTGGCCCGCCGC
>JAAYUB010000064.1 GCA_012517875.1 Acidobacteriota bacterium
ATGGTCCTGGGATACATCGACGAGGGCGCTTGCGGCCACCTGCTCACCGGCTGTTTCCCGGGCGCCATCCCGGTCTTCCGCCTCTACCATGCCAAAGGGGACCATCACTACACCACCGACCGGGCGGAGGTCGGGACAGCCGTCCTGCAGTTCGGGTACATCTCCGAGGGGATCGCCGGCTACGCCTACCCGCCGGTCACGCTGCCGGGGGACCTGACCGGCGAGGGGGAGGTCAACCGCACCGACGTATCCCGCCTGCGCCAGGTGCTGGCGGGCGGGCTGTGGGACCAGCCCTGGCCGGGCGGTGAGTTGGACGGGGACGGCCGGCTGACCGCCGTGGATCTGCTGAGACTCGAATTGTTGGTTAACGATTGATTTCACCGGATTGTGCCGGCAGACGCGACGCCGCGGCGGTGAAAGGGGCGGCAAGCCCGCGGCGGGCTATTTCCCGCGGAACTGGACCAGGTAGGCCTTGATCAGCTCGTCGAGGTTGCCGTCGAGCACCGAGTCCACGTTGCCGATCTCCACCTTGGTGCGGTGATCCTTGACCAGGCGGTACGGCTGGAGAGTGTAAGAGCGGATCTGGCTGCCCCAGGCGATGTCCTTCTTGGCGTTCTCGCGCTCGGCGATCTCGGCGCGCTTCTTCTCCAGCTCCAGCTCGAACAGGCGCGCGCGCAGCACCTTCATGGCCACTTCCTTGTTGCGGATCTGGCTGCGCTCGTTCTGGCACTGCACCACGATGCCGGTGGGGAAATGGGTGATCCGCACCGCCGAGTAGGTGGTGTTCACGCCCTGCCCGCCGGGGCCGGAGGCGCAGAAGGTGTCCACCCGGATGTCCTTCTCCTCGATGGCCACGTCGATGTCGTCGCTGATCTCGGGATACACGAACACGGACGCGAACGAGGTGTGCCGCCGGGCGGCCGAGTCGAAGGGGGAGATGCGGACCAGCCGGTGGACGCCGCTCTCGGCCTTCAGGAAGCCGAAGGCGTACTCTCCCTCGGCCAGGAAGGTGGCCGACTTGATCCCGGCCTCCTCGCCGGGCTGGGTGTCGATCATGCGCGTGCTGAAGCCCTTCTTTTCGGCATAGCGCAGGTACATGCGGAGCAGCATCTCCGCCCAGTCTTGGCTCTCGGTCCCGCCGGCGCCGGAGTGAATGGTCAGGAACGCATTCTTGTCGTCGAAGTCTCCGCTGAGGATGGTGCGAAGCTCTGCCTCCTGTGTCTGCAGGCCAAGTTTGGTCATGAGCTCTTGCAGATCGGCAGCCACGTCCTCGCCCTCTTCGGCCAGCTCCACCAGGGCGCCGGCATCGGCGGCCATGGCCTCCAGTCCCTCCACCAACTTGATGTTGTTTTTCAGATGGCGGGTGCGGCGGAAGACGTCCTGGGCCCGGTTCTGGTCGTTCCAGAAATCGGGCGCCGCCGCCTGGGCTTCCAGCTCCTGCAGTTCACGGGTACAGGCGTCGAAGTCAAAGATACCCCCGGACGTCCCGGATGCGGCCGACAATACCGTTCAGCTCAGTCTTGATCTCGTCCAGTGCAATGCTCATCGGATCGTTTCCTGCGCCAGGGGATTCCCGCGCCGAGGGCCGTGACAGCCACACAGAGCCAGGCGAACGCGTCGCCGATCACCACGTAGGGGCTCCGTTGGGACAGGGGATGCACATGCCCGATCAGCGTGCCTCGTGCGAAGGGCGGGATTTGCGCCGTGACCCGCCCGAAGGGGTCGATTATAACACTGATTCCCGAGTTTGCAACCCGGACCACCCAGCGGCGGTTCTCCACCGCCCGCAGCAGGCTGTGCTGGATGTGCTGCCAGGGGGCGGCGGTGCGACCGAACCAGGCGTCGTTGGTGACGTTGACCTGCAGCCGGGCGCCCGCCGCGGTGAGCGCGCGCAGGTACTCGGGGAAGATCGCCTCGTAGCAGACCGAGACGCCCACCGGCACGCCGGCCGCCTCCAGCGGCACCGGTCCCGCACCCGGGGCGAAGTCGCCGATCTCCTGGCTCATGGCCCGGGCGAAGAAGAACAGGTTCTGGAACGGGACGTGCTCAGCGAACGGCACCAGCCGCGACTTGTCGTACGCCCCGCCCGGGCGTCCATCCGGCCCCACAACATACACGGTGTTGAAGTATGTCCGGCCGCTGAAGCGGATGCCGTTGAACAGCAGTGTGACCCGGTGGGACGCCGCCATGCCGGTCATGAGCTGGCGGTAGGCGGGATCGCGGTCGAACGCGTAGGGCGTGGGGCTTTCAGGAAACACCACGAGGCGCATGGCCGGCGCCGCCGCCATCACGTCGGCCAGCAACCGAGGATAATCGACTCGGTGCACGGTCGCCACCTGCTCCCGGGTGTCCTCGTCGCGGATGTTCGGCTGGATGCCGGCCACCGCCAGTGGCTCGCCCGTTGTCGCCGGGAAGGTCGCGTAGCGGAGTTCGGCGTAGATGAAGCAGTAGAAGAGCGCCATCCCCACCAGCGCCGCCCAGTACAACTTGAGCTTGCGCGGAACGTCGGGCACCATCGCCAGCAGCAGGACCGTGTTGATCGCCACCACCAGGAAGGAGACGCCGTAGACGCCGGTGGTGTCGGCGATCTGGATCAGGAAGCCGAAGTAGGCCTGGCCGGTTCCCAGGTTCCCCCACGGGAAGCCGGTGAGCGCCAGGTAATTGCGGGCGTATTCCTGCGCCGTCCAGACAAACGGGGCCAGCAGCGCCGCCTTCCAACCCCACTGGCGGAACATCCGCCACTGCACCCAGGCGAAGGCGCCGACGAATAGGGCCAGCACGCCGGCCATGAGGACGAATACCCCGCCCGCCAGCACGGGGTGGACGCCGCCGTAGGCCATCATCGCCCGCGGCACCCAGTACAGCAGTCCGAGGAAGAACAGGGCGCCGGCGGTGAAGCCGGACAGGAACGCCGCCCGGCCGCGGGCGCAGCGGCCCAGATGGTAGAGCAGCGGGACCAGCGCCACCCAGGCCAGCGGCCAGACGTCGAAGCGGGGAAACGCCAGGATGAGGAACAGCGCCGTGCCCAGGGGGTAACGCGCGTAATCCAACCAGCGCTCGGGACTCGCCGGCAGCGCCGCGGCGGGAGTCGGCGGTTCGGGCGGCGGCGGCGTCGGTTGGGTATCGGGCATGGATGGCATCCTGCGAAGCGATTGGCCGGACGCGTCAGGCGCCGCCGGAGTCGGGGCGGACGAGCCGTTCGGCCAGATAGGAGCTCCGCACCAGCGGACCGGCGAAGACGCCCTGGAAGCCCAGGGCCATCGCGTCGCGCTCGTAAGCGCGGAACTCGTCGGGATGGACGTACCGAACCACCGGCAGGTTGCCGCGACGGGGCTGCATGTACTGGCCGATGGTCACGAACATCACGCCGGCGGCGCGCAGGTCGGCCAGCACCGCCATCACCTCGTCCCGTTCCTCGCCCAGACCCACCATGAGGCCGCTCTTGACCGGGACGGCCGGCCGCCAGTCCGCGGCCTGCCGGAGCACCGCGAGCGACCGGGCGTAGTCGGCCTGGGGGCGGACCACCGGATAGAGCCGCGGCACGGTCTCCACGTTGTGGTTGAAAACGTCGGGCGCCGCCTCGAGCACGGTCCGCACCGCCGCGGCGTCACCCTGGAAGTCGGGGACCAGCACCTCCACCCGGAGGCCCGGCCGCGCCGCCCGGGCGGCGCGGATCACCGCCGCAAATTGACCGGCGCCGCCGTCGGGGAGGTCGTCGCGCGTGACCGAGGTGATAACCAGGTAGCGCAGGTCCAGTTCCGCCGCCGCGCGGGCGATCGCCGCCGGCTCGGCCGGGTCGGGGGGGTGCGGCGGGCGGTGGTCCACCGCGCAGAAGCCGCAGCCGCGGGTGCAGCTGTCGCCGAGAATCAGAAAGGTGGCGGTGTGGCGGGAGAAGCACTCGCCGCGGTTGGGGCAGCGCGCCTCCTCGCAGACGGTGTTCAGGCCGTGCCGGCGCAAGACCTGCCGGGTGCCGTGAGTGGCGGCGCCATGCACGCTGACGTTGCGAAGCCAATCCGGCAGGCGCGGCCGCTCCATCGTCACTCCGTCACTTTCCGGGGAAATGCCTCGAAGCCGTCCTTCTTCAGGCGGGCCACCAGCTCGCGGGCATGGGCCTGGTCCTTGAACTTGCCCACCTGGACGCGATGCATGCCGTCGGAGCTGCCGGCGTCGGCGATCTTGACGAAGGCGTCGTAGCCCTTGCCCTTGAGCCGGTCCACCATCTGGCGGGCCTCAGCCAGGTCTCGGGTGGCCATGGCCTGGACGACAAAGTACGTCGTTCCCGCGACGGTGGGCGCGGCCGGTGTCGTGGTCTGCGGGACCGGCTTGGTCGGCGCCGGCGTCGTCGCCGGCGCAGGCTTCGGGCCGGCCGCAGCCGGCGCGGTGGTCGGCGTCGCCGGCGCGGCCGGTGGCGTCGCGACAGCGGCAGGCTGGGTGGCCGGCTGAGCTGTCGGCGGAACGCCGGCCCGGGTCGTGTCATCGCGCGGCGGCGGCAGCGTGATCTCCTCGATGGCCGGACTGGGCTCCACACCAGCCGGCGCCGGCGCCTTGTCGCCCGCTCCCGTCGGCTGGCCGGCCAGGGCGGACTCGTCCATCGGCTCGGTGAAGGAGCGACCCACCATGAGCCCGATGGTGAACACCACCACCAGCACCACGACGAAGAAGGCGAACATCAGGACGATGTCCCGGTTGTTCAGGACCACCGTCTTTTCCTTGGAGTTGTCCTTGTCACGCATGCGCATTCCCCACCGCTGAATTGCCGCGCCGCCGCCGGCGCGGACCCGGCCCCGCCGGCTGCCCGAATATATATCACACTCCGGGCCGGCCCACCAAGGGCCGGCGCGCTAACGGTCCTTCATCAAGTGGCCCAGAAGCTCCATGGGCAACGGAAACACGATGGTGGTGTTTTTCTCGACGCCGATCTCGGTTAACGTCTGAAGGTAGCGCAGCAGGATGGCGACCTTCTGCTTTTCCAGTTCCGCCGCCGCATTGGCCAGGGTCTTGGACGCCTGAAACTCGCCGTCGGCGTGGATGATCTTGGCTCGCTTCTCGCGCTCGGCCTCGGCCTGCTTGGCCATGGCGCGCTGCATCTCCTGCGGCAGGTCCACTGACTTGACCTCGACCTTCGACACCTTGACCCCCCACGGGTCCGTGTCCCGGTCCAGGATCTCCTGCAGGCGGATATTCAGCGCTTCGCGCTTGCTCAGCAGGTCGTCCAACTCCACCTCACCCAGGACCGACCGAAGGTGAGTCTGGGCCAGCTGGGATGTGGCGTAGAGGTAATTTTCCACATCGATCACCGCCTTGACCGCATCGAGCACCCGGTAGTAGACCACCGCGTTGACCTTCACCGAGACGTTGTCCTTCGTGATGACGTCCTGCGGCGGGACGTCGAGGGTGATGGTGCGCAGGTCCACCTTGACCATCTTGTCGATGGGGGCGAACACCAGGATCAGACCCGGCCCCTTGGCGCCCGGCAGCACCTTGCCGAGCCGGAAGATCACCGCGCGCTCGTACTCCCGGATGACCTTGATCCAATTCAGAAAGAAGAGGAACAGGAAAACGACGGCAACGGTCGTAAACGTCATACCCGGTATCATAACTGACCTCCTTGGGTCGTATTCTTGTCTCTCGGCTCGACATACAGGACCAGCCCCTCGGCCCGGATCACCACTACCGGTGTGTCCGCCGGGATGGCGGCGCCGGATGCCGACACCGCGTTCCAATACTCGCCCCGAACGTGCACCTGGCCCGCCGGCGCCAGTTCCGTCACGCTACGGCCCGCAATGCCCGCCATGCCCTCTTGGCCGGTGGCGGACCGGCTGCGCATCGCGCGGATGACCAGGCGGGTCAGGAGCAGCAACAGCACGCCCACCGGCACCGCCACGCCCAGCACCACCGACCAGGCCACGCCGAAGTTGGGATCGGGGCTGTCCACCAGCATCAGGAAGCCCAGCACCAGGCTGACGATGCCGGCGATGCCCAGGACGCCGAAGCCCTGCACCTTGATCTCGGCGATGAACAATCCCACCGCCACGATGATCAGCAGCACGCCGACGTAGTTCAGCGGCAACAGCGAAAAGCCCAGCAGGGCCAGGAGCAGGCAGATGCCGCCCACCACTCCCGGCGCGTAGAAGCCGGGGTGGGAAAACTCGAAGAAAAGTCCGAGGATGCCCACCAGGGCCAGAATGATGGCCACGTTGGGATCGGAAACGAACGCCAGCATCCGCTGGCGCAGCGACATCTCCACTAAGCGTACCGTCTGGCCGGTGAGTTTCAGGACCACTTCGCGACCGTCAAACTTGCGCACCGTACGGCCGTCGAGCAGCTTCAGCAGTTCCGCCTCATCCTTGGCCACCAGGTCGATCAGCTTCGCGTCCAGTGCTTCCGCGGCGGTATAGGACGCGTTCTGCTTGACGGCGGCCACCGCCGCCTCCTCGTTGCGGCCCCGCTGGCGCACGATGCCGCGCAGGTAGGCCAGGATATCGTTCTGGATCTTCTCAAAGATCGGCTTGGTCTTCTCGTCCTCCGGGATGGGCATCACACCGCCGAAGGCCATGATGGGGTGGGCCGCCCCGGAGTTGGTCCCCGGCGCCATGGCCGCCACGTCGGCCGCCACCAGGATGAAGAAGCCGGCCGAGGCGGCATGGGCGCCGCTCGGGGTGACGAAGGCCGCCACCGGCGTCCGGCCGTTGAGGATGGCGCGGATGATGGCCTTCATCGAATCGCCGAGCCCGCCGGGCGTGTCCATTTCCAGCACGATGAGTGCGGCCTTCTGCTGGTCCGCCTCCTGCATCGCCGCGACGATGAACTCGGCGCGGACCGGATCCACCGCCCCGTCCAGCACAATGCGGACCACCTCGCCCCGCGCGGCGCCGCCAACGCCCAGCAGGGCCAGGGACATGGCCAGAAGACGCAATGTGTTCATAACGGGTTGTTCCTTGAGCGAATCGGAAGTTGGCCGGATTATAGCCCATGTCGGCCGCCGGCCGCAACTCCGACCACCGGCCGGAGTGAAAACGCCGCGGCGGCGCAGACGGCAAATCCACGGAGGTAACCATTTCCCGGACAACCGCCGCCCCGCCACGGCTATTTATTATGATAGCACAGCGCCTTGGCCCACGTGCCCTGTTCCGCGGCCCGGGTGATCTAGATTGACGCTCACAAATCATTACCTATATAATGTTTTTTCCATACTTTGGCCGGAGGCAACGATGTCCCAATCCCTTGAGAGCCATGCCAAGGACTGCGACGAGATTCTGGCCCACATCGACTCGATTTTTCAGGCGTTCGCCCAGCGCGACCGCGAGGCGCTCGCCCGCACCCATCTGCCCAACTGGAAGGGTTTCATCGCTCGGTCCCGCCAGGTGATCCGCGACCGCGATCAGTATCTCCATGACGTGGAGCGGGTGATCGAACACCAGCACTACTCCACCTGGGAGTTGTCTGATGTGGATTTCGCGTTTTACGGTGACACCGCCATCGTCTGTTACATCGCCCGGGTCTGCGGCGACCTTCCCCAGAACAAAACCTTCGAGTACAAAATGCGGATCATGGACATCTACCAGCGCATGCCCGAGGGCTGGAACCTGGCGGCGTCCAGCGTCAGCGTTCATCCCGACGAGATCGACCGGCACCTCAGCACCCTGGCGCTCATGACGCACCAGTACTGAAGGCCGCCTGACCCGTCCCGCCGGCGTCCGCCGCCCGCGGCCCGGGCGGCCGTCCGCCTGAACACGAGGTGACCATGAGCCACGACACAACCCAGCACAAGATCGCCGCCCTGCAGGAAAAAATCGCCCGGATCCAGGCGGGCGGCGGCCCCGCCCGGATCGACAAACAGCATGCCGCCGGCAAGCTGACCGCCCGCGAACGGCTGGCCGTTCTGTTCGATCCGGATACCTTTGTGGAAACGAAGACGTTCATCGCCCACCGCTGTACCCAGTTCGGCATGGAACAGCAGGAGATCCCGTGCGACGGAGTCGTCACCGGTTCGGGTACCATCAACGGCCGGCTGGTGTTTGCGTTCTCCCAGGACTTCACCTGCTCGGGCGGGTCCGTGGGCGAGATGCACGCGCACAAGATCGTCAGCATCATGACGGACGCCCTCAAGTGCGGGGCCCCCGTCATCGGCATCAACGACAGCGGTGGTGCCCGGATCCAGGAGGGCGTGGACGCGCTGAGCGGCTACGGCCGGATCTTCTACGCTAACACCCTGCTCAGCGGCGTCGTCCCGCAGCTCTCCATCATCGCCGGCGCCTGCGCCGGCGGGGCCGCCTACAGTCCGGCCATGACCGACTTCGTCATCATGGTGCGCGGCACCAGCCAGATGTTCATCGCCGGCCCCAACGTCATCAAGGCGGCCACCGGCGAGTCGATCACCCCGGAGGCCCTCGGCGGGGCCGACGCCCACGCCCGGATCAGCGGCAACATCCACTTCACCGCCGCCGACGACCGGGATGCGTTCGCGATCGCCGCCCGGCTGCTGAGCTTCCTCCCCAACAACAACCTGCAGGATCCGCCCAGCATCCCCATCGACGACCTCGTGGTCGCGGACGATCCCCGGTTCAACGAACTGGTCCCGGACGACCCGCGCGAACCGTACGACATGCGCGCCGTCATCATCGGCCTGGTGGACGGCGGCGACTTCCTGGAAATCCAGGCGGACTACGCACCCAACCTGATCATCGGCCTGGCCCGGCTGGGCGGGATGACCGTGGGCGTGCTGGCCAACCAGCCCATGGTGCTGGCCGGCGTGCTCGACATCAACGCCAGCGACAAGGGCGCCCGCTTCATCCGCTTCTGCAATACCTTCAACATCCCGCTGGTCAACCTGGTGGACGTGCCCGGCTTCCTCCCCGGCGTCGGCCAGGAGCACGGCGGGATCATCCGCCACGGCGCCAAGCTGCTGTTCAGCTATTCGTCGGCCACGGTGCCCAAACTCACCGTGATCGTCCGCAAGGCGTACGGCGGCGCATACCTGGCCATGTGCAGCAAGGACCTGGGCGCCGACCGGGTCTACGCCTGGCCCAGTGCCGAGATCGCCGTCATGTGCGCCGAGGGCGCGGTCGAGGTCGTCTTCCGCAAGGAGATCCAGGAGGCCGCCGACCCGAAGGCGGCGTTCCGGGACATGGTGGACCTGTACCGGCGCGAGTTCGCCAACCCGTACGTGGCCGCCGGCCGCGGCTTCATCGACAACGTGATCGAACCGCGCGACACGCGGCGGCTGCTCATCCTGGCGCTCCACGCGCTCCGCGCCAAGCGGGAGACCCGCCCGCCCAAGAAGCACGGCAACATCCCGCTGTAGAGGCGCCCATGAGCGACATCGTCTTCGGGCTGATGCTGACACTGATCGGGATGGGCATCGTCGTTCTGACGCTGGTCACCCTGCAGATGGTGATCGTGTTGATGGGCGCGGCCGACCGCTGGGCTTCCCGCCGGCCGGTGACGGTCCCCGCCGCCCCGCCGGCCGCTGCCGCCGCCGACGCCATCCCGGCGGACGTGGTGGCCGCCATCGCCGCGGCGGTGACCGTGGCCCTGCGCGAGCCGGTCCGGATCCACCACATCCACATCCACCAGGATGAAACCCAGGCCGCCTGGTCCCGCATCGGACGGCTGGATATCATGCGCTCCCACTCGACGGGCAGCGCCAAGTTCTGACCCGCACCGCACACTGGAGATCGGCCATGAAACAGCTCCGCGTCACCGTCAATGGCAAAAGTTACGACGTCCAGGTGGAAATCCTGCAGGACGATGAGGGGCACTACCCCGGGGCGCCCCACGCCGCGCCGCCTGTGTCCGTGCCCGCGCCTGCCGCCGTGCCGGTCTACAGCCCGCCGTCGGCCGCCGTCGCCACCCGCCCCGCCGCCGGTCCCGGCTCGCTCTGCGCGCCCATCGTGGGCACCGTGACCAAGGTGCTCGTGGAAGCCGGCGCCGAGGTCAAGACCAACCAGAAGCTCATCGTGCTGGACGCCATGAAGATGGACACCTACATCAACGCGCCGCACGACGGCGTCATCGCATGTGTGGACTGCAAGGTGGGCGACGCCGTCCAGGTGGGTCAGCGGCTGGTCACCTTCCGCTAGGAGCCGCCCATGCTGGAGCATCTCCTGCGCTACCTGGACGGCACCGGATTCAAGGCGTTCACCTGGGAAAACGCGGTGATGATCGCCGTGGCGCTCGTGGTTATCTACCTCGCGGTGCGCTGGGAGTTCGAACCGCTGCTCCTGCTGCCCATCGGCTTCGGCGCGCTCATCGCCAACATTCCGGGTTCGCCGTTGATGATGCCGCCCCACGGCGAAGAGATCGGCGGCCTGTTCTGGTACCTCTACCACGGAGTCAGCTGGGAGATCTTCCCGCCCGTCATCTTCCTGGGCGTCGGGGCGCTCACCGACTTCGGCCCCCTCATCGCCAACCCCCGCACCATCCTGCTCGGGGCCGCGGCCCAGTTCGGGATCTTCGCCACCCTGCTCGGCGCCATCGCCCTCGGGTTCGTGCCCAAGGAAGCCGCGTCCATCTGCATTATCGGGGGCGCCGACGGCCCCACCGCGATCTTCACCGCCACGAAGCTGGCGCCCCACCTGCTCGGCCCCATCGCCGTCGCCGCTTACTCCTACATGGCCCTGGTCCCGCTCATCCAGCCACCCATCATGCGGCTGCTCACCACGCGGAAGGAGCGCCAGATCGTCATGCAGAACCTCCGGCCGGTGAGCCGGCGCGAAAAGATCTTGTTCCCCATCGTGGTCACGATTCTGTGCAACATCTTCGTGCCGCCCACCGCCGCGCTGGTGGGCATGCTCATGTTCGGCAACCTGATCCGCGAGGTGGGCATCGTGGAGCGGATTGTCCGCACCGCCCAGAACGAGCTTATCAACATCGTCACCATCTTCCTCGGCCTGTGCGTCGGCTGCAGCATGGACCGCACCTTCCTCCGACCCCAGACGATCAAGATCATCTGCCTCGGCGCGGTGGCCTTCGCCTTCGCCACGGCCGCCGGCCTGCTCGTCGCCAAGTTCATGAACCTGTTCTCGAAGAACAAGATCAACCCGCTCATCGGCTCGGCAGGCGTCTCGGCCGTCCCCATGGCCGCGCGGGTGTCCCACACCGTCGGCCAGGAGGCCAATCCGCAAAACTACCTGCTGATGCACGCCATGGGCCCCAACGTGGCCGGCGTCATCGGCACGGCGGTGGCCGCGGGGATTCTCATCTCGATCCTGGGCTGACCTCCCTCCCCGCCGGTGCCGCCCGTGCGGGCTTCATCTGAACGATTGTGTCATGGCGGCCACGACCGACGCGCCGGGCACCGGCGCCGCCCCGGACGGATCCGCGCCACCGCCATCATCGGTGCTTCAGGGGGTCGGTTGCGGTTGTTCCTGTAGTTCCAGCATCTGCTTGCGGACGCCCGCGTCATTGGGATATCCCGCCAGGTACGTCTGGAAGTGTCGCACCGCCGCCGCGCGGTCGCCGGCCTTGGCACAGAGCCGGCCGAGCGCGCCGTGGCTCCGGCACGCCGCGTCGCTTCCCGGCGACTCGGCGATACACAGCTCCAGGAAGCGCGCCGCCGCGGCATCCTCGCCTTTGTAAATCAAGATCCGGCCGATGAACATCGGGGTGCGCGCCTCGAACAGGTAACGGTCCGCCTGGCGGGTTTTCAACTCCTGATAGACGGCGACGGCGGCTTCGACGCCCTTCTCCTTCAGCGCAGCGTGGATCTGCCCGTAGGGTCGGGGCTTCCCCGTCATGTCCGGCCGCCCCTCCCGGAGCGCGAAATACCATGACTGGATCATGGCGTCGCACGTGACGTAGCTGCTCTCGAACGAGGCGAAATCCGCCAGCGCCTTCGCCGACTGGATGGCGGCCATGTCCTTGCCGGCGGCCATCTCCCGCCGGACGATGGCGCCTGTCGCCGCCATCATCCTCTGGAAAGCGCGGCCCTGGGCATGGCTGCAGTCGTCGGCGTGGCCGGGGACGAGCCGCACGTCTTCGGGCAGCAGGTCGAGCAGCCGGGCGGTGATCTCCGGATACCGTCGGATGTCGCCCGACTCGCCGTCGACGGACGGGAAGTGGACGCCCATGCAGAGGGCGCCGACGTAGGCCACTTTCGCCCGAGTGAACCAGACGACGATGTCGCTGTCGTCGTGGGCGCCCGGGAAGGCGGCGAGGCGGATCTCCTCGCCGTTGAAGTGCAGGGTGAGGCTATCGGTGAAGGTCACGGCGGGCAGGGCCTCGCGGGGCAGATCCAGAAAGGAGTACAGGCCGCTTTCGAAGCGCGTCCGCATGTTCCGGTGGGCGATGATCACCGCCTCCCTCCCGAGGGTGGCGTTCCCGCCCAGGTGCTCCGCGTGAGAGTGGGTACTGACGATGATCCGGGGCAGGCCCTTGCCGAAGGCCGCCACCGCCCGGGAGAGCGCGTCCACCGAATCCTCGTCCCCCGTATCCACCAGCAGGACGCCGTCGGCCCCTACCGAGGCGAGCACCTTGACGGGATAGCCGCCGCCGTCGATGGCGAGCTCGTACAGCCCTGCGGCGAGCGGGGTCACCTGATAGGCCCGCGGTGGCTCCTCCGCCCCAAGCGGCAGCGCAATCCACAGACAACAGACAGTCAGGACGAACGATCGAATCCACATGATCTTCCTCCCTCGGGCGAACGCGACGCCCGTTTGCAGCGCGGCCTGGCAATCCCGGCCGGTGGTTGGAGAGTATACGAAGGAGCGACGTGCGGTGTTGACGCCACCGATTTCCGGTCCGGCCGCCTCGTCCCGGCCGTTGCTCCGCTCGTCACCGCCCGGCCGTCAGCGCCTGGCAGAAAAATGACTTGATTTTGCCCGCTGCTCTGGCCACCATAATATTTCGGCAATCTTCCATACATTTCCCGGGAGGAAGCCTCATGCGTCAGACCGCGGGGATCGTGATCATTCTGCTGCTGGCCGGATTCGGCCTGTCCGTCGAGCCGGTGATGCCGCGCCACCCGGCGCCCTCGCCGGACGGCACGGTCATCGCCTTCTCTTGGCAGGGGGACATCTGGCTCGCGTCCGCCGCCGGTGGCGCCGCCCGACGGCTCACCGCCAACCCGGGCTACGACGGACGACCCGTCTGGCTTCCCGGCGGCACCGGGCTGGCCTTCACTTCGAACCGCGACGGCGGCGACGACGCGTATATTTTGGACGTGGCCGCCGGCACCACCCGCCGACTGACTCACCACGAGGCGGCCGACACCGTCATGGGCGGCCTCGGCGCCGACGTGGTGTTCACTTCGGCCCGCTTCGACGCGTTCGACCGGATGCCGGCGATTTACCGCATCCCCGTCGCCGGCGGCACCGAGTCGCTGCTGGCGCGGGTGCTGGCGCTGGAGGCGGTGCCGTCACCCGACGGCCGCCGGCTGGCCCTGGTGCGGGGCGGCACCCCGGCCCAGCGGCGCCACTACCGCGGCTCCGCCAGCCGGGACCTGTGGCTGCTGGAGCTCAACGGCCAGAAACTGGAGCGGCTCACCGACACGCCGTGGGACGAGGACGGCGTTTCCTGGGCCGGCAACGATGCCCTGGTGTTCCGCTCCGACAACGGCGGACCCGACCGCAATCTGTTCCGGCTGGATCTGGCCAGCCGTGCGCAGATCCCGCTCACCCGGCACACCGGCGCCGACGTGCGCGCCCCGCGCTGCTCGGCCGACGGCCGGCTGGTGGCGTATGAGTTCTGGGACGCCCTGTACACCGTCGCGGCCGCCGGCGGCGCCGAGCCGCGCCGGCTGACGCTGGACGTGCCCGCCGACTCGCTGCTCCCCGCCGTGGAGCGGAAAACGTACACCGCCGACGCCGAGGAGATCGTGCCGTCGCCCGACGGCAAGCAGGTGGCCCTCATCGTGGCCGGCGACGTCTTTGTCGTAGCCCGCTGGCCCAAGGACGCCGCGTCCGTCGCGCCGGCCCCCACGGTGCGCGTGACGACCACGCCGGCCCGTGAGCGCCATGTGGCCTGGAGCCCCGACGGCAAGGGGCTGGTCTACGCCTCCGATCGGGACGGGCAGCTGGACCTCTACTCCGCCCGGCCCGCCGGCCGCG